>CAIZHC010000001.1 GCA_903932705.1 uncultured Actinomycetes bacterium
AGAAGTCGTTACTCCTCAGAGCTCACTTGATGAGTTAAAAACTATTGCCACAAAGGTAGGAATGAAGATTGATCCCAAGTGGATTACTGGAAAATTGGCAGAAGAGATCTTCGAACATGTGACTGAAGGTCAACTCAACGAACCGATTTTCGTCCGTGGTTTTCCAGTCGATACCTCTCCTCTCGTCCGCGCCCATCGCACAACTCCTGGGTTGGTCGAAAAGTGGGATCTCTATGTTGAGGGCTTTGAACTCGCGACCGGCTACTCAGAGTTAATTGACCCAGTTATTCAACGCGAGCGCTTAGTAGAACAAGCTGCGCTCGGCGCTAAAGGCGATGTTGAAGCGATGAACCTTGATGAAGATTTCTTACGTGCAATGGAGTACGGCATTCCACCGATGGGTGGAATGGGTATGGGCGTGGATCGCTTACTCATGGCTCTGACTGGACTTGGAATTCGCGAAACTATTCTCTTCCCACTTGTTAAGCCAGAAGATCAATGAGCGAATCACAACTTGTAGTACGCCCGGCCCGCACCAGCGATATCAAGGCGATCCGCTCGATTATTGATACCTATGTTCTAGGTCGCCGATTGCTCGCCAAGGAGACGGTGACGCTTTATGAGACAGTCCAAGAATTTACTGTCGCCGAATACGAAGGCGAAGTAGTCGGCTGTGGAGCGCTCCATATTCTCTGGGAGGATCTCGCTGAGGTTCGTACCGTTGCCGTCATGGAGAAGATGCGTGGAAAAGGCGTGGGCAATGCCATCATCTCTAATATTGTCGAGAGAGCTCAGCAGATTGGCGTGGCTCGAATTTTCTGTCTGACATTTGAGACGGATTTCTTCGGCCGAAATGGCTTTGAGGTTATTGAAGGCACGCCGGTTGAACCTGAGGTCTACCAGCAACTCCTGCGCTCCTATGATGAAGGAATAGCCGAATTCTTGGATTTAGAGCGGGTTAAGCCAAATACCTTAGGAAATACCCGAATGTTGCGAGTTCTCTAACTCCTCTCAGGGGCATAAATCTCAGCAATTTGGCGTTACAGGTAGGCTAATCCAAGGAAATCAGAAAGAAGGTGCCCCCATGTTTGAGCGCTTTACAGATAGAGCTCGCCGAGTCGTTGTACTCGCGCAAGAAGAGGCTCGCATGCTCAACCACAATTACATCGGCACCGAGCACATCCTCCTTGGTCTAATCCACGAGGGTGAAGGCGTCGCCGCAAAAGGTCTAGAGGCACTTGGCATCTCACTTGAGGCCGTGCGCTCGCAGGTTGAGGAGATCATCGGACAGGGCCAACAAGCTCCATCTGGTCATATCCCATTTACGCCCCGCGCTAAGAAGGTTTTAGAGTTATCTCTACGCGAGGCGCTTCAACTCGGCCACAATTACATCGGCACCGAGCACATTCTCTTAGGTCTCATCCGTGAAGGTGAAGGCGTTGCCGCTCAAGTTCTTGTAAAACTTGGAGCAGATCTCAATCGCGTTCGCCAACAAGTTATTCAACTTCTCTCTGGCTACCAAGGCAAAGAGGCAGTTGCGCAAGGTGGTCCTGCAGAGGGCACCCCAACTACATCATTAGTTCTTGATCAATTTGGTCGTAACCTGACTCAAGCTGCTCGTGAAGGCAAGCTTGATCCAGTTATTGGCCGCGAAAAAGAGATTGAGCGCGTTATGCAGGTTCTCTCTCGTCGCACCAAGAACAACCCAGTCTTAATTGGTGAGCCTGGTGTGGGAAAGACCGCAATTGTTGAAGGTCTCGCGCAAGCAATTGTTAAGGGCGATATTCCAGAGACCCTTCGCGATAAGCAACTTTACTCACTTGACCTCGGCGCACTTGTTGCCGGAAGTCGTTACCGTGGAGATTTTGAAGAGCGCTTGAAGAAGGTTCTTAAAGAGATTCGCACTCGTGGTGACATCGTTCTATTTATCGATGAGATTCACACCCTTGTTGGTGCTGGAGCTGCAGAGGGCGCAATTGATGCTGCCAGCATCTTGAAGCCAATGCTCGCTCGCGGTGAGCTCCAGACAATCGGTGCAACCACTCTCGATGAGTATCGCAAGCACTTGGAGAAGGATGCAGCTCTTGAGCGTCGCTTCCAACCAATTCAAGTTGCTGAGCCAACTTTGACGCACACCATTGAAATTCTTAAGGGTCTTCGTGATCGCTACGAAACCCATCACAAGGTGTCGATTTCAGATTCTGCACTTGTCTCTGCAGCAACTCTTGCAGACCGCTACATCGCAGATCGCTTCTTGCCAGATAAGGCGATTGATCTGATTGATGAAGCTGGTTCCAGACTTCGCATCCGTCGCATGACAGCTCCACCAGAGCTTCGTGAGTTCGACGAGAAGATTGCAAAGGCTCGTAAAGATAAAGAGTCTGCAATTGATGCCCAAGATTTCGAGAAGGCTGCCTCATTCCGCGATTCAGAGAAGACTCTTATCGCTGAGAAGTCAGAGCGCGAGAAGACCTGGAAGGCTGGCGATCTTGATGTCGTCGCCGAAGTTGATGAAGAGTTGATTGCAGAAGTGCTCTCACACTCCACTGGAATTCCAGTCTTTAAATTGACCGAGGAAGAGACTGCTCGTCTGCTTCGCATGGAAGATGAGTTGCACCGCCGCGTGATCGGACAAGATCAAGCAATCCGTGCACTCTCACAAGCCATCCGTCGTACCCGTGCGGGTCTCAAAGATCCAAAGCGCCCTGGTGGTTCATTTATCTTCGCCGGTCCTTCTGGCGTAGGCAAGACAGAGCTATCTCGCACCTTGGCTGCCTTCCTCTTCGGAGATCAAGATGCCTTGATCCAACTTGATATGTCTGAGTACTCAGAGAAGCACACAGCTTCACGTCTCTTTGGTGCGCCTCCTGGTTATGTTGGTTATGACGAGGGTGGACAGTTGACCGAGAAGGTACGTCGTAAGCCATTCTCTGTAGTTCTCTTTGATGAGATCGAGAAGGCTCACCCAGATATCTTCAACTCGCTCCTTCAAGTTCTTGAAGATGGTCGCCTGACTGACTCACAAGGTCGCGTCGTTGATTTCAAGAACACCGTCATCATCATGACAACCAATCTTGGAACTCGCGATATCTCAAAGACCCTCGGACTTGGTTTCCACAACTCAGATGATGTCTTGGGTAACTATGAGCGCATGAAGGGCAAGGTAAGTGATGAGCTTAAGCAGCACTTCCGCCCAGAGTTCCTCAACCGTATCGATGACATTGTCGTCTTCCACCAGTTGTCTGAGGCGGAGATTATCCAGATCGTTGATCTGATGATTGCCAACCTCGATGAGCGTCTGCGCGCAAAGGATATGGGTATCGAACTCACATCTTCAGCGAAGGCACTTCTTGCAAAGCGTGGATATGACCCGGTCTTGGGTGCTCGTCCATTGCGTCGCACGATTCAACGTGAGATTGAAGATGTCTTATCCGAGAAGATTCTCTTTGGCGATGTAAAGCCAGGGGAGATTACTTTGGTTGATGTAGAGACAGTTGATGAGAAGGAGAAGTTCACCTTCACTGGAGTTATTAAATCTACAATGCCAGATACACCTGGTGATCTAGAAGCACATAGCGCCAATTAATTAGCTAAACGATAACTTTTGCCGGTGGTCTCAATGAGGCCATCGGCAATAAGTGTTTTTAGAGCCTCTTCGATTTGGGAATCATCACTCCACATCGTCTTCAACTTCGCAGCGCTGAGTTTCTCGCTTTCGCGAAGCGCTTGAACGATAGTGCCGCGACATTGGCGATCTGTCCCGTGCCACCCTTGACTCTTGCGGACTAACTCTGACTTTGGATAACCAGATTTACGCCAAGCGCATCGCCGTTTTATGGGACAGAGTTCACATGAGGGGCTCTTGGATGTACAGATAAGTGCGCCAAACTCCATGGTAGCTGCTGCCCACTTCGCTCCATCTTCTGGAATTAGCTTTGCACGAATTGTTCGTTCAATATTTGAGGGTGAAGAAGTGGGATGTTCTACTCCATCAATAACCCGAGCAAAGAGCCTTCTGATATTTACATCCAAAACAAGCGTTGGTTGCTCAAAGGCGAAGGCGGCTATTGCGGCAGCGGTGTACTCGCCCACTCCTGGAAGTGAACGGAGCTGCTCTACATCACCTGGAACTTCGTTATGAAAATCTCTGGCGATAATGCCAGCTGCTTCGTAGAGGCGAAGAGCTCGACGTGGATAACCAAGGCGACCCCAAGCGGTAATTACCTCTGATTTCTTTGCCCGGGATAGCTCTAATGGTGATGGCCACCGCTCCATCCACTGTTCCCACATAGGAAGTACGCGATTGACGGGAGTCTGCTGCAACATAAATTCGCTCACCATGACACCCCACGGAGTGCTCTTTCGCCACGGGAGATCGCGTTTATTCTCATCAAACCAATCAAGAAGAACTTGCTGGTTCACTAGTTAATTTTGACCTTAGCAATCGCTTGTTCGATGCGAGAGACCTCAAGAATTTCAATTCCCGGAATCTTCAGCTCTGAACCAACTGGAACCATGGCGCGCTTAAAACCTAAGCGAGCTGCTTCAGCAATGCGCTGTTGAACTCCGGTCACCTTGCGAATTTCACCAGCTAATCCAACTTCGCCAATAGCCACGAGATCGGCAGGAAGAGCTAAGCCCTTAGCGGCTGATGCGACGGCAAGTGCGACAGCCAAATCAGCAGCAGGCTCAGCAATCTTCATCCCGCCTACTGTTGCGACATAAACATCGCGTCCAGATAAGCGAATTCCGGCGCGTAAATCAAGTACAGCCAGAGTCATTGCGGTGCGGGGATTATCGAGTCCAGAAGTTACGCGACGAGCATTTCCAAAGTCGCGACCTTCTGCAACTGGAACTCCCACTAAAGCTTGGATCTCTGCGAGCAGGGGCCGGCGACCTTCAAGTGCAACAGTTACACATGTACCAGGCACTGGCTCGGTATGACGAGTTGTAAATAACCCTGTTGGATCTGTGACTCCAACAATTCCAACCTCAGACATATCAAAGCAACCGACTTCATCGGCTGCCCCAAATCGATTTTTAGTGGCACGGATTAAGCGGAGCCTGGAATGTCGCTCGCCTTCAAAATTAAGCACAACATCAACGAGATGCTCCAAAATTCTTGGTCCCGCAATAGATCCATCCTTAGTGACATGGCCAACCAAAATTAAAGTGATATTTCGTTCCTTTGCGATACGGATAAGTGCAGCCGCGACCTCACGCACTTGCGTTACACCTCCAGGTGCGCCTTCAACCGCGCTACTGGCAATAGTTTGAATTGAATCAATAACTAAAAGTTCTGGATTTACAGAATCAAGATGTGCAATCACTGCGCTGAGATCATTTTCAGCAGCCAACCAGAGCTGAGGATCAATCGCCTTGAGGCGATCGGCACGCAGTCGTACTTGTGAAGCAGATTCCTCACCACTGACGTAGAGCGCCTTCATCTTTGCGCGAGCTGACTCTGCGGCTACTGAGAGAAGGAGAGTGGATTTACCCACGCCAGGTTCACCCGTTAACAAGATTGCAGCGCCAGGAATGAGGCCGCCGCCAAGAACGCGATCTAACTCTGGAACGCCACTTGTGCGCGATCGAGCGGTTTCAACGCTGATATCTCCTATTGGTTTTGCTGCAGAAGAGACTGATCCCGCGACGAGAGAGAGTTTCTTGGGAGCAGCAATCTCTTCAACACTTCCCCAGGCTTGGCACTCTCCGCAGCGTCCAACCCATTTGGTCGAAGTCCAACCACATTCGCTACAGCGAAATGGATCTTTTGCAGGGGCTTTGGCCATGGTTTTACTTCTGTGCACCTAGCGTTGCTGGATGAATAATGAAGAGCGGAAGTTCCCGCTTCTTCTTCTCTTTTGCCAATTCAGCGATTGCCTCCATGCGAGCATCGCAATACTTCTTCAACTCTTCGTAGGCAGGTTGACCCATGAGTGCGATTAACTCATTGCTATTTGAGATATAAACAGGTTCGCGGCCTACATGAGCTTCAGTATTTGCAGTGCAATACCAGGCGAATTCCGCGCCACCATCGCCCCAGGCAAGTCGCTCATATTCACCAATGACGGTTACTGAAATTTCTCGCTCACCGAACTCTCGAGTTTCAAAAGATCTCCGAATCGGAAGTTGCCAACAAACATCTGGCTTAGTCTCAACGAAATGCACACCCTCTTTTTGAGCAAGGTGATGCAAGACGCAACCGAAACTTCCAGTGAAACCTGGAGCTTCATATCCCTTGCGATTGAGGAAGATACAAGAATCCTCGACCTTGCGAGTCTTGCGATCATTATCTAATCCAATTTCAGAGATTCGAAGCAGACCCTTAGCTTTCTTAGGTTGCGCCTCGTTATAGAACTGCCACATTTCAGGGGTCAAACGCTCCGCGACCTTGAGAGTGCGTGCCTCGTCTTCACCGTCAGAGTAGTAAGCGCCGTCCGAGCAGCAACCCGCATCTGGCTTATCGGCATCGATTCCACAGCAACCATCTCCGTAGATGCATTGCCAATATGAGGTCAGCCAGGTGAGGTCGCAACGGAAGAGTTCCTCTGGTTTAGCGGGGTCTGCAAACTCTACAAAGTCACGAGCAAATCCTTCTTTAACTTCTGGCATAGTGCGAGAGCCTACTAGGCTAAGTGCCAGACAAATGATTGAGGTAGAGATGATTGAGATCGGTAGCGCCAAGGTCGGGTTCATTGGTGTGGGAAATATGGGTGAGGCGCTTCTTGTCGCTCTCATTAAAGCCGGAGCCGACACATCCAAGATCTCATTTGCAGTCCGCCGCCCAGAACGCAGAGCCGAACTTGTAGCCAGATATGGCATCACCCCAGCCACTATCGAGGAGCTTGCTGCCACAAGTGAAGTCCTCATGATTATTGTGAAGCCGCAAGATGTTTCTCCAATCTTGAGCCAGATTGCCCCGCTGCTTAATCCAGAAGCGCTGGTGATTTCCTTCTTAGCAGGAAAGAAGATTGCGACCTTTGAGGAGGCGCTGGGCCAAGTCGCCGTTGCCCGCGTTATGCCCAATACCCCAACACTTCTCGGTGTAGGCATGTCCATCCTCTCTTGTAATGCCAGCGTTCGAGATGATCAAAGAGAGTTTGTGACCGCTTTTCTAAGAGCTGCCGGCAAGAACGTTGAGGTTTCCGAAGAGCTTCAGGATGCTGCAACTGCGACCAGTGGCTCTGGCCCGGCATATTTCTTCGCCTTTGTTGAGGCAATGGTCGAAGGCGCAGTTGCCATGGGGATCTCAGAGGAGATGGCAACTACCTTGGTGGTGCAAACCATCGTCGGCGCTGCAAAGATGTTAGATGAGAGCGGAAAGAGTGCGACGGTACTCCGCGAAAATGTGACGAGTCCTAAGGGTGTTACATATGAGGGCCTCAAGATATTTAACGAAGGAGATTTGCCAGGGCTTGTAGCCAAGGCGATGAAAGCAGCCGCTGACCGTTCGAGAGATATGGCGTGAAGAAGCGAGCCCTCACTGCTGGTTTACTAGCTCTCATTCTCGCTGCGCCAACTGCGCAAGCGAAAGCGCCAATAGCAATCACAAATCTCGCTCCCACCCTCACAATTAATTTCACAGGCGGCGATCAAATAAGTGCCATGGCGCAAGGAGCTGGAGCAATTTATCTAGCCGGCACTGTGGAGAGTGCGAATTCACCGCTTCTCACTTCCCAATCACTAGGTAGCAGCGATGGTTTTCTCGTTGCTCTCTCTCCCAATGGTTCCCATGTATGGGATCTCAGGCTTGGAAGTAGCGGAGATGATGTAGCTACCTCGATTTACGTTGACCTCATTGGAAATATCTGGGTTGCTGGTGCTTCAGCGGTGAGTGCAAGTAATCCTGCACCCGGCTTGAATCGTCTTACAGTGTGGGAGGTGAATTCCTCAGGTCAACTGATTAATACTTATGTCAGAGATGTACCGGAAGCA
Source organism: uncultured Actinomycetes bacterium (assembly GCA_903932705.1). Classification (GTDB taxonomy): domain Bacteria; phylum Actinomycetota; class Actinomycetes; order Nanopelagicales; family Nanopelagicaceae; genus PALSA-747. The sequence continues at coordinate 7,939 of CAIZHC010000001.1, forward strand.
GATGTACCAATTTCGATCGCAGCCAAGGGGGCAAACTTCCTACTCCAGGGAATTACAAGCAAGCCAGGTTCTGCCACTTTCGCGGCAACTCTTAATCCAGCCGCCAAAATTGGTCCACTCAATTACAGTTCGGCCAAATTACCCTCTGCTTCGATTATTAAAAGTACATCTAGCGCTCTTTACAGTTGGCAGAGTTATGTCACAACTGTCGCAATCAAGGGAGTGACGGGAATTGCGCTGCACCAGAAGACGACAGTTCTAGCAAGATCTGGAATTAAAGATAAGGCACTTAAGGCCATCAACTCCGTTACGGGTTCACCGATAGCACTTCAGTATCAAAGTGGAACTGGGATCGTACTTCTTACGCAAGGCGTAGGTTATTTCCTAACCATAATTCATACAAAATAAGCTAGATAGCTTTAAAGAGTTGTAACTTCCCGTCGACACCGACCAGCGCATATCGAACCTTATTAATGGTGATCCACGATGCTCCGAGTGAAGTGGAGAGATCAGCAGTCGTTACAAGTGAGACCGTTTGATCTGAGTTATTGATGGCACAAAGTCGATTCTGGCAATTGAATAAGGTATGGGCGCCATCGGTTGTAAGCGGCGCGCTAGGAGTTCCATAAATATCAGTACTGGCCGAGACGACTCCACCGTTATCAGTTATATCCATGTAACGAAGCTGATTTGGATTTGGAATCGATGTTCCGCTTGCGGCCATCCATACTCCACTCACAACCTTTCCGTTGAGTGAGAAGGCCACGTCGTAACCAGCAACCGCAACATCCGAGCCGTAAGTATCAAGTGCCGTGTATTTCCAATCCTCCGGGTAAGCGCTCGGTCTGGTGGCAAGCCTTACCTCACCTTGAAGAGCCTGCTTCTGTTGATTTACTTGCAGAATTGAGTCATAGAGTAGGTAAACAGAGTGGCCAATATTTACCGCTTTAAGATGGAAGCCGACATCGCCAGTAGTTCTGCCGTTAGTTGTTCTATCGCCATCAACAACTTGGTAAGACCAGGTACCGACAGTGGAACCTAACTGGACTGCGGCAAGAATAATTCCTTCGCTCTGATCGCGATAGAAGATCTGAATTCCATCAGGAGTATCAACGCAGGCGTTAGCACCACTTACATCACTTGCAGTCTTGGTGCGGTTTATATCTGAGTATTTAACAATGGCGCTTCCGTCGCCATCTACGACATTGTATTTCCATCTCTTGCCATCGTATCCGGCGTAGCGTAACTGCCTGTTTGTCAGATCTGCATAGACAACATCAAGTCGTTGATTCTTGCCTGCTGCTGAAGTGCATACCGAGATATTGCCGGCGACATTATCTGTGGTTCGCCCACCTGCGCTCGAATTTCCATCGACGATGCTCTTCACCCAGATCTTGCCATTCCAACTTGCGAGGCGAAGTTGTCCACTCTTGCTATCTGAGTAGAGAACTGTAGGTACACCTCTAAATGTGGTGGTAGCTAAGAATTTGGCATCAGAGCCTGAATCTAGAACGGTCGCCTTCCAAGGCGCCTGCGGAAAGATTGCGTTACTGCTCTGTGCCGGAGAAATACCAAGTTGATTGCTTGCGGTGACCGAGAAGGAGTAATGAGAACCATTCTTTAAGCCGAGAATCTTTACCGGACTTGAAGTTGCCTGAAGTACCCAACCAGTTTCATTCACTTTAACGGAGTACGAAGTAACTTGTGATGTTCGAGCATTGTCAGGGGGATCAAAGCTGACGATGGCCGAGCGATCACCAACTATTGCAAAGACATTGCGAGGCGCATTAGGAATTCCAACTGGAATTCCAGCAGGTGGCTTGATGCGCATATCTGCGAGCATGGCGGTGACGATAGCTCCTGGTATATGAAATACCGCTCCTCCTGGCCAGGCCGGAGTCATTAAGGCATTTACGCCGCTGTTTTGGTAAGTGCTCTCATCAAGGTGACTTACCGAAGAGCCAGCCTCATAGGGCGCAGGTGTGTAGAGGACAGGCTTGATGCCATTATTTGCAGCAACCGCTGCCTTACCCGACCAGACGAGAGTAGTTTGAAATGCCTTTCCTAGGGCAATAGATGGGGATGCAATATCCATGAGTCGTCCGCCATCTGGAGTCTGCGCATAAGCATCAAAGGGGGTTGGCTGATCAATGCTTCCATATCCAGAGAAGCGATCGTATGAATCATTTGATAAGAAACCTAAGCCATGTGCAACCTCGTGCAAGATGATCGATTCAAGATCGTAGAGATTACTTGGACAGTTTCCATCGGTTCCAAGATAGAAAGCGTTAGCCATGGTGGAATTGATATTGATTGAAATCTCAGGGCTAGCAGGATCTAGATCTTTTCCAGAGATGGCATTAGCCATCGCAGAGGCGTACCAGAGTGTGGAGTCAGGAGAGGATGGAAAGTTATGAAAGAAGCTGACTGGCGATGCTGAAGCCAAAATTCCAGATGTTCCTTCTGGAACGAAATTGGCAACGACATTTACCGGGATGGATGAACTCCAATTGTCAGACCAAACATCAATGGCTGCCTGAACCGCCAACTGTTCGGCTAGGGGGACATTCACATAATTCACTTTAAAAGTAGAGAGGGTTCCGACCTTCTTGCCAGGGGGGGTTGCTGGACTGGAAGTGACCTTGGTCGAACCGTTTGTTGATCCAGAGGCCTTGTATAAATTCTCCCAAGGCGCTGGAACTTTTTCGACTGTAAGAGCGTGAACGGGAGCAATACCGGTCAGAAGTGAGAGTGAAA
>CAIZHC010000002.1 GCA_903932705.1 uncultured Actinomycetes bacterium
CGCAAGCCCCATTTTGTTTTAAAGAGAGAGAAGTTGATGAAGAAGATAACTCCATACATCAAATAAACGATGATGCTCTGATCAAAGAGGATAGGACCAACCACCGGAATCTTCCAGAGAATTGGAATCTTGATTGCAGAAAGAGTAGGACCGGAGTTCCATGTACTTTGGTAAGGGATGAGTAACTTCTTATAGAGGAAGTCGGTTATTCCGTATACCAAGACGTTGAGAACAAATCCCAAGATGATCTGATCAATTGCAAAGTTAATTGCAAAAATCGCAAGCAGAGTAGAGATGGCACATCCAGCAAGAGGCGCGACAACCAGGCCCAAGAATGTGGAGTGCGTAAGGCTTGCTACAACGCCGCTAACAAAAGCACCGGCGAGAAGTTGACCTTCGATGGCGATATTTACAACGCCAGAGCGTTCGCTCAACACACCTGCCATAGATCCATAGATAAGAGGCACCGAGAGTAGAAGCGCTCCCTGGAGCAAGCCGGTGAAGGGAATGAACTTTCCTGCCGCTGCCCACGATAAGAATGACATCATGATTCCAGCAGAGCCAATTCCACTTGCCAAGCCAATTGATTTCCTGGCTCGAAATTGGAAGAACGCTGCAGCTGAAGCTAGAAGTGAGATGGCTCCAAAGAGCAACGATGCGGTACGTGAACCAATGACCCACTGGGACCAGAGCACCCACTCTTTATCTAAGACAAAGCCGTAAGTAACATCTTGCCCGCCCTTTTGGAGAAGACCGAAGACAATGGTTGAAATGAGGGCAAGTGCGCCCATGACGGTAAGGCTTCTGCGACGGCGACGTTCTGCAGCTGATAGCGCTTTCATCCGTTCCATCCCTTCGCCGTAAGATCACCAGTTGTTTTGAGGTTCTTCAATCTGAAAACCCACTTCACAACAGCAGGGGCGGCGATAAAGAGGACAACTAGCGCTTGAATTACCAGAACGATATCTATCGGAGTGCTTGTATTTGCTTGCATAGTTCCGCCACCAGCACGTAATGCGCCGAAGAGGATCGAAGCGAACACAACTCCCATTGGCTTTGCTCGACCAAGAAGTGCAACGGTAATTGCATCAAAACCGAAGTTGCCTGCGGTGCCACTGGTGAGAGAGAAGTCGCTTCCAAGAACGTGTACAGCGCCGCCTAGGCCAGCAAGCGCGCCAGATATAGCCATCACGGCGGTCATTACGAAGGGAACAGATACGCCTGCCGTTTTTGCGGCGGCAGCATTTGCACCAACTGCTCGAAACCTAAAACCCCATGTGCTTCGGGAGAGGAGCCACCAGACAAAGAGCGCAGCGGCGATTGCAACGAAGATTCCGAGGTTTACTCGGTAATTATGTCCAAGGAGTTGCGGCATGCGAGATGAGGTGAGTACATCGGGGGAGATGGGATCGCGTCGCCCCGGACGTAGGAATGGAGTTGTACCGAGGAGCCACATTAAGAAGTAGAGCGCAACATAGTTGAGCATGATTGTCACGATTACTTCGTGGGCACCAGTCCGCGCCTTAAGCAACCCAACA
>CAIZHC010000003.1 GCA_903932705.1 uncultured Actinomycetes bacterium
CGCATCGTGCAAGATATTTTGCTTGAGCGGGTCGCTCTCCACCGCGATTGCTGCCTCTAAATCGAGTGCAACACTTGCATTCACAAGTTCTGCAGATCTCTGAATAATCTCTTGGCGGGCTGAATAGCTCGGCCATGAAGCAGTTCTAGGTTCTAGCAGCGCTGGATTCTCTTCTGGTTTTTCACTGCTCGAAATAATTCCACCAGAATCTCGCGCCTCTAGAAATTCGTAGAGCATCGTGAAAAGTTCGCTCTGTTCAACTGTAGATTTTCCATCTCGGAACCAAGAAGCGGTGCAGAGCAGGTGAGATTTTGCGCGCGTGAAGGCAACATAACCCAACCGGAGTTCTTCCAGTTTGTGGCGAGCCTTCTGACCATCTTCAAATGCATCGAGTGCATCCTTAACTCGCGGTGCTTTAAAGGCATCATCGCCGGAAGGGAATCGGAAATCTTGGAACTGGTTCGCATCCCCTCGAAAGCGGATGGGAAGTGAACCAGGGTATTTGATCCACGAGGTAGAAGCTGCGCCGCTATTTGGGAATACCCCTTTGAGTAAACCTGGAACTGCGACTACATCCCACTCCGAGCCCTTTGACCCGTGGACTGTAAGTATCTGAACCGCGCTCTTATTTGCAGTAACCGATGTTGGCTTTAGCCCACCTTCGCGCTTCTCGGCGGTCTCTAGCCAGGTGAGGAATGCAGAGATGGTGCCACCAGTTCGCGCAAATGCAGCGGCTTCATCCATGAACTTATCGAGGTGGCGACGACCGCTCTGCCAACCATCGCGAACCAAAGTTTCAACATCAAGTCGTAAGAAACGTTCTGCGATTTGAATCTTGTCGGTGATAGAGCCGGTCATCGTGCGACGAACAGCCTTTAGCTCCCGTGCAAACTCCTTGAGGCGCGCTAATCCTTCGGTCGAAAATTCAGAAGCTTCTGCATCCTGAATTAATTCCAAGGCTTCAATGATGGAGCCGATAGCAAAATCATTAGCGTCGAGGTTCGCCTCAGATCCAAATTCCAGAATTTCTTCCAAACGATCACTGCGCCTTGAGTTAGAGCGGCGCGCAATCTCTCGCGAATACCTACCAAGTGCGTGAATATCTTTCGCACCAAGTGCCAGTCGTGGTCCAACTAATAGACGGGCTAAAGCTGTACCTGCATCGGGATAGGTAACTAAACGGAGCAGAGCGATGATGTCGGCAATCTCTGGAATATGAATTAATCCACCCACGCCTAGTACTTCGGTTGGGATATTTCGTTCGCGCAAGGCAAGTTCTATGAGCGGGATGTAAGCCTTGACTCGGACAAGCACTGCGAAGGTGAGGTGATCTTCAGGGGGCGCTGAAGTGTCGTTTGGATCTTTCCAGAGCGCGGCGAAGTAATCGGCAATCGCAGCCGCTTCATCGCTTGGCGTTACGTAGAGCCCGCATGCAAGGTGGCCCTCTTTCGCATCTGGTCTAGCGCGCAGAGCCTCAACATCAAATGATCGCCCAGCGGTATCGGAGATGTGCTCGATAATTCGATTGGAGAAATCCAATATGGATTGGTCATTTCGCCAGGTTGTGAGCAATGGGAATTTCTCACATGTACCGCCAAAGGTTGCTGGGAAGGTAGCGAGAGTTTCAGCG
>CAIZHC010000004.1 GCA_903932705.1 uncultured Actinomycetes bacterium
AATGCGGATCAACTTGATCGAATCCAATTCCCCAGTACCCGTGGTACGCAGAACTCTTTCCATCTGCCGCAACCGTTAATTGTCTGACGACTGGAGTCACCCAAATCGCGGTAAATCCAAGTGACTTGATGTATGGAATTCTCTTGATAAGACCGCGAATATCTCCACCATGATAAAAGCCAGGATTCGATGGCAAGAAGCCAGTAGTCGTTTCGCCTCCACTCAGACCGCCTGTGTCATTTGAGGGATCGCCATTTTCAAAGCGATCCAACATTACAAAGTAGATCATTTCTGGACGCCCCGAGGATGCAGAAATGGAAGTTGCCGCTTTCGCGGGCATTGTTGCAGCAATCAAAGATAAGAGAAGAGCGAGAAGAGCAAAAGGCGCTGATCTCCTCAAAATCATCCCTTTACAGAGCCGGCAGTTAATCCACTAATGATGTAGCGCTGCAATGAAAGGAAGATTGCGATAAGAGGAATCGAAGCGATGATTGAACCTGCGGCAAATGGACCCCAGTTTGAGGCATATTGACCACTGATGAATCCTTGTAAACCGACCGCGATGGTTCGAGCATGCATATCCACCAAGAAGAGTCGGGCCAAGATAAATTCATTAAATGTTCCAATGAAACTCAAGAGGCTTACCACTGCAAGGACGGGTGCGGCAAGCGGCACGAATATCAACCAATAGGTCTGAACTGCGCTAGCACCATCGACCTTGGCTGCTTCATCTAGCTCCATTGGGATGGAATCTACGAAGCCCTTAAGCAACCAGATATTCACGCCCATCGCTCCGCCCATATAAACCAAGAGCAGTCCTGGTTGAGTACCAAGACCAATGCGAGGAGCGAATGAATAGACGCGAGACATGATTACATAAACAGCAGAGAGGGAAAGGATTGCTGGGAACATTTGAACGAGAAGGAGAAGTTGTAACCCTTGCTTCTTCCCTTTAAACCGTAGGCGGCTAAAGGCGAAAGCTGATGCTGCTCCAATGACCACCGACAAGATTGCCACCACGCCTGCAATAACCAATGAGTTCTTCATCCAAACTAGGTATGGAATCTTTGGACTAGTGAAGAGCTGCGAGAAATTATGGAATGAAATTGTCTTTGGAATAAATGATGTGACCTGCAGGCTGCCGGTTGGGCTCAAGGCAGAGAGTATGACCAGGTAGATAGGAAAGAGCACGAAGAAACAGACCACGAGTGCGATTGCGTGGCGCCATAGATCTTCTTTTAACCATCTCTTCATGCGAATGAGTCCAATACCTTAGAGCGACGAATTCCATAGAGCGAAATTGAGGCGATGATAAAGAAGATGACGACAGAGATGGCGCTGGCAAGACCTAGATTTTGTGTGCCAGCTCCAAAGGCGATCTTGTAGGTATAGCTAATCAGGATATCGGTTGATCCCGCAACATCACCGCCCAAGGTGTTCGATGGCCCGCCACCGGTCAGCAGATAGATAATGTTGAAATTATTGAAGTTGAAGGCGAAGGATGCAACCAGCAACGGTGAGACGACTTGCAAGAGAAGTGGCAAGGTAATCTTTCGGAAAATCTGACCACTACTTGCTCCATCAATTGCCGCCGCTTCTGATAATTCCGCCGGGATTGCTTGGAGCGCTCCACTGCAGATCAAATAGAAGTACGGGAATCCAAGCCAGAGATTGACGATGATGACAGCCAACCGAGCATAGAGCGGACTTTGGAACCAGTGCACATGGGTGCCGAAGAGATGGTTGATGGCACCAAACTCGGTGTCAAACATGCCGCCCCAAATCAAAATACTCATGATGCTTGGCATGGCATACGGCAAGATAATAATTGAACGATAAATCCGGCGACCAAAGAGTTTGCGATTCATGACAAGTGCAATCAGAAGTCCAAGAGCAAATTGTGTCAATACGGTTAAAGAGGCAAAGACCACGGTCCAGATAAAGACTCGTATCAGTGGCTTGCGGATCTGCGGGTCGGTAAAGAGCTTTGTGTAGTTTGCGAACCAGATAGGAGCGCGCCAGCCAGGTTGCAAAATCTCCGCTTTATTGGCGACATTGGCAAAATCACCTGTGCCATTGTCCTTATAGATAGCTCCAGTTAACACATTTTTAAATGTGTCACTGGTCTTGTCGTAGGTCAGGGTTTGGCGCTTAAGAGAGCCAAGAGTTCCGCCTTCGATGGTGATGAAATAATCTGATGAGTAAACAAACCTGGCTTGTCCTAATTGAGCATCTAGCGCCGATTGCTCACTTGGCGTGAGGGCATGAAAACCTGGGGCTGTCGCTACATCACCATTTTCATCAATCTTGAGGGTAGAAGCATCGAGATCAATCTTTGAGGTGAGTGAAGAGATGAAGTACTTCTTATTAAGCGGATCTGAGGCCAAAATTTCTAATTTTTTGCCAGCATCTTCTCCGATGACAATATCAAAGGTGGTCTGGTCAGCGTCTGGGCGTACTCCAGTAGAGAGAATCTGGGTTATAGCCTCAGGCTTTGATATGTAATTACCGGTTTCATAGTGGAAGGCCGACATGGCTACCGTGTAAAGAATCGGGCCAACTACGAAGGCGATAAGGAAAAACATTCCGGGTAGGAAGAATTTCATCGGAATTGAAAAATTGGTTAGGTAAGTGATCGCCATAGCGAAGAGGGCGAAGCCTAAGAAAATCGAGATTGCATATTCGCGCTTAGCAAATGAACTCATGATCAGCATTAAAAGTAGAGAGGCAACAAAGGTAACCACGATGTACTTCAAGGTCACCGTGACCTTGCGTTTAAATAACGTCTCCACTGTGGCTATCCATTCATTTGATGAGGTGAGCTTTAACAATAAGCGAAACTGGAGGGTAAATTTCTTTACCCGCCAGTTTCGATTCACATTATCTTTACTTTACTTGCTTAGAGCTGTGGAACTCCTGCTGCGATGTTAGCTTGGAAGAAGGTATCCATCTTCGCTGCTGAAGCGACTGGATCCTTTCCATTTACCAATACATCTGTCCAGAATGCAGGAAGAAGATCCCAATAGCTCTTTCCGCCAGGTGCGCCGTTAAGGATTGCACCAATCTGAGGGATACCAGCGATGGATCCAGCCTTACCGAAGCCCTTTTGAGCTGCAGTGATTGAACCATCCTTTTGAGCCTTCTTGTTTGCAGGTGGACGCAATTCGATGTTCTGGTATGCGACTGCGCCAGCTGTTGAGCCAAAGAAGTTGTTCAAGAGGCTCTTAGCACCTTGGTCAACACCGTGGGCAGCAGCGAAGGTTGTAAGCATTGCACCTGAGACAGATGCGAATGCAGAACCATTTGTGCCGTGCTTAACACCAGGTACTGGCATGAGGTTCATGTCGAAACCAGCCTTGACATAATCCTGCCACTCCCAGTTACCGATGATTGCGTAAGGGACTGTGCCTGCGAGGAATGCGGTCTTGCAACCGGTATCCGTTGCAGGGAAGAAGCCGTTGCTCTTTCCATTCTTATCCAAGAAGAGTGCCTTGATGTTTGCAGCGACTGTATCTGCAGGAACTGGATCAGCAGAAACGCTCACTGAACCATTTGCTGACATTACATATGGTGCTCCGCCAAGTGCGCCAAGCACTGAAGCTGCGCCCCATGACATTCCGCCACCAGCAACACAAAGACCTGCAGTCAACTTATCTGCAGCCTTGTTCTTGAGATAGAAGCTAACCATCTGACCCAAGGTAGCTGGCTTACCTGTCAACTTAGAGTTGTAAATCATTGCAACGTTGTTGACATCTAGTGGTACGCCGTAAAGAACACCCTTATAAGAAAGGTCAAAGAAGTTATTTGAGGTGAAGTTTGCACGTACTGCTGATGAGAGAGTTACTGGTGCTAACTTGCCTTGCTTAGCTCCTGTTGCTACCCAGTCATTTGCACCGACCACGATATCTGGACCAGTGAGTGCTGTTGCATTGTCGAATGCTGCCTTAAGAGCATCAAAGCTTGAGAAAGGCACAATCTTGATGGTGTAACCAGGAACCCAGTCACCCTTTGCTGCAATTACTTTCTGCAAGTTTGGTCCGCGAGTTTCATCAGCCCAAACAATGATTGTGTTGGAAGCTGCGTGCACTGGAGCAGTGACGATGCCTGAGATCAGACCCGTTACGACAACAGCGGCCGCTACCTTTCCAAATCGGTTGCGAATCATGTGACTCCTTATTTAATGTATAGCTCATCAAGAGATGAGGCTTGTGGGTGAATTTCAGTACTTTCAGGAGTTCAAGTCAAGGACTGAATGGCCAATTCAGAGTAAGTGGCTAGGGGTTAGCACTAATTTGCGCTCACAAAAACGGAGTAGTAAATATTGATACCCAATCGTTATATTTCTAAGGCCAATACCTGACTGGACTATCTCTTTAAATTTATTTACTGGATTCTCTCAGTTTTATGATCATTACTTCCGCCGCAGAAGTCTCCCCCGAGATGGCGGTTCCGGTTAAGGCTGGGCCAAAGAGAACTCCATCTATCTCGTACCCGATGGCAGCTAAATCAATCTCAATTTTGGTCTTAGCCCTAGCAACAACCACTACGACACTCTCTTCGTCACTCTCGCGAAGATAAGCAACATAATCATCTTCGATAGAGAGCCAACGCAACCCTCCATATGCAAGAGCGTGACTATTTTTACGAATAGAAATTAACTTTTGCACGAGGTCGTGGAAATTGTGATCCCACGTTGATTGATCTTCCCAATTTATTGTGCGACGGGAGTCCTCTCCCCATGCACCCTTGAGACCTAGTTCATCTCCAGCAAAGATTGATGGCACACCAGGATAAGTGAGAAGCAAGCCCATTCCCGCGAAGTGTCTACTTACACTTCCACCCACTACATTTCTAAAGCGCGCAGTGTCATGAGAGTTGAGTAACAACATGCTTGCAACGAGTGCTCGCCAGGGAACTCCCCCGTTAAACATCTGCATAGCTGAAACCATCTCGCGTCCCGTAAATTGCGGAACGTCAGTAGGTAGGCCAAAGAAACCACCCTCTACCTCTGGATTCTCCTGAAGCCATCCCCAAACTGGGCGCATAAATCCGTTGTAATTCATCGTGCCATGCCAACCAAAACCATCGAGATCTGCTGGGAAGTGATCTGCATTCTCCGCAACTAACCAGGCATCTGGATTCTCTTGATCCATAACGTCGCGTATGCCGCGCATTACCTCGCGATTTAAATCTTGATCTTTGTATCGGCCAGTCATATTTCCAACATCGATTCGCCAACCGGCCATGTAGTAAGGAGCACGCAACCACTTTCGAACAACAGAGTTCTTGGAGGCCCACATCAACTTACGTAATTTTTGAGAGTTGTAATTTAATTTAGGAAGCGAAGCTAAACCCCACCAACCTTCATAACCATGAGGTATTGCTTTATCCCAGTAGAAGAATCCGCGCTCTTCACTCTTTCGATCTTTGAGCGCCTTCTTGATCCAAGGGTTAGCAGCTCCACAATGATTCGTTGTGAGGTCGCCCATAATGCGAATACCTTTTTTCTTAGCGGCTTTGCTCAGCGCGATAAGGGCATCATCCCCACCAAGAAGAGGATCTACTTTGTAGAAGCTACTCGCGTCATATCTGTGCGTTGAACTTGCTGGAAAAAATGGCGTGAAGTAAATACCAGTGACGCCAAGATCATCGATGTAATCCAAGTGCTGAAGAACGCCATCCAAATCGCCACCAAAATATTCGATTCCGGTGGTCTTATCTTTACCCTTGGGTAGATCATTCCACTCTCTTGGAACAAAGTGCTTTGGAACTTTACGAACCTTGCCAGATGAGGCAAAACGGTCTGGGAAGATTTGATAGAAGACAGATTTATTTATCCACTGCGGGTACTTTGGTTTTGCAAAGATCTGAAAATCATTGGCGCTTGTTACATCAAAGGGAAATATTCCCGCCGCATTGAGCCAGTGATACCCAGTCTTTCCAACAAAGAGAAAGCGGTATTGCGCAACTAAGTTAATGACAGGGGCTTTAACGCTCCACCACTTCTCCCAAGGAGAGGTAGAGATCAAACTCATCTCAAAGGTGCGTGGCTCGCTATCGTGATAGATACGAATAAAGGCCTTTTCAATTGGAAAATCAATTGGAGTGCGGACTTTGAACTCTACGAGCTCGCCCAGTTCCGGAGAGCTCGTGCTGAGATACAAATCGCTGCCGTCATGGTGAGGATGCTTGGTGTCCATCCACTCTCCTCACTTCATCAATTGACGGGCAAGTATTACTGATTGCTTCGGAATAGAGAAGTGCTTATTAGTTGTGAAGAGCGTGAACGGTGTCGTCCCAGCCCTTAACCTCTTTTGGACTACGAGGTCCAGGACCAACGTAACGAGCCGATGGACGGATCAAACGGCCAGTGCGCTTCTGCTCCAAGATGTGAGCAGACCAACCAGCGGTGCGAGCCGCTGTAAACATCGAGGTGAAGAGTGGTGCTGGTACCTCTGCAAAATCAAGAACGATTGCTGCCCAGAACTCAA
>CAIZHC010000005.1 GCA_903932705.1 uncultured Actinomycetes bacterium
CATAAGGCTCTGGATTGACGGGAGTGCATGGTCGAAACTTTTGCAGTTGAATCTGCCGAGCTGCAAGGTTGAGATCGGCTGAGGCCACCTCAGTCGGATCACTTCGTTGCGAGGATGCCCGAGCTTGGGAGACCGCCCCAAACATCGCCACTCCCCCTAAAACCATGAGGATGACCATGGCGATAATTTCGATGAGGGAAATATCGAGCGCATCCCTTGATCCATAGCGATCCTGGAGCCTCAAGGCTGAGCGGCTATATGAACCCTCGCGCTTACTCATCGGATCACCAAAAGTAATCTCAACTCAAAATCAGCTGAGGGTAACTCCGCAACAAACCGGAGGGCCAGCCATAATGATGATTTTGCCCTTGGTTGACGAAACTGGCTTCTGCGTTTGGGTGCTCGCATGGCTTGGAGTTGACGTTAAAACCATTCCCACAACCAAGGCGCTTGCTACTGCGACGACTTTAGCGACCATCTCTTTATTCCCCTCTAAAGGTGGTTCAAATCGGGCTAGCTCCCGATTGAAATCGAACGTGTAAAGGTTGGAGTTGAATGTCATCAACTTGTCAATTTTCTTTACTACATTAGTAAAGCATTGTCATGTGCTACTGTCAATACATGGAGAAACTCACATTTGGAGAACGCCTTCGCCAGCTCAGGGTCAACGCTGGTCTCACCCAACCCGAGCTCGCTCAGGACATCACCAGCGTGAGTCACATCTCCCTCATCGAGTCCAACAAGCGCCAGCCATCGGAAGAAATCGTCACCAAACTGGCGAATCGGTTGGGAGTACCAGTTGAGTTTCTTCGATACGGACCTGAATCAGAGTCAAACCAGAGTCGCCGGAAGGATTATCTATTTGCCGAGATCTCCTTTAAAAATGGCGATTTTGCTTTTGCACAGACTCTTCTTGAAAAGGTTGTAAAACAAACTTCGCTGCCTACTGATGCCGAATTTGAGGTACAGGCTCGAAATCTTTACGCACAAACGCTCGAAAAATCAGGTGATTTAGATGCTGCGGCGAACGAGGTAAAGGCCGCGATTGATGTAGCCAGAAGCGCTGGGCTTCCTCTCCCAGTCATTGAAATGACAATCACGCTTTCGAAATATGCCAGGGAATCTGGCGATTTGGTGACAGCGCTAGAACTTTTGGAAGAGGCAGAGAAAGGAGTCCCCGCGCAGCTCCAGAAAAGCGCTACATATGCCCGCCTGCTCTCGAGCAAGATCGGTATCCATTTTCTTCGTGGAGATTACATTCGTGCCTATGATATTTCGAAGGCAGCGATGGCTATCTTCGATGATCAAACAGACCCCATCGCTAGAGCATCGATTTACTGGAACGCCAGCCTGGCGGCGGATGCGATTCAAGATGCCTCTCAGGCACTTTTGTTAGCTCAAAGAGCAGCAGGCCTATTCTCAGAATCAGAAGATTCCAGAGAAGAGGGCAGCCTGCGAGTGGCAATTGCCTGGCTTCTCACTCGTCAAACACCGCCTGATATTGAAGGTGCTCGCGGGCAATTGAATCGAGCAGGGGTTCTACTGCAGGAACATGGCTCTCCCGTGGACCTTACCTATTATCAGATTGAATTGGCTCGAATTGAATGGCTGAGCGGCGACTATGAAAAATCTCTCGAGACAATCAAGGCGGCTATCGCTAATGCAGATCCGAATAAAGACCTCTTGCAACGGGCCGATGCATATCTCTTAGCTGCGCGTGCCGAAATAAGTTTGGGACGCAAAGTAGATTCAGAGATGAACTTGCTCGCAGCGAAGGGCAGTTTGCTGGGGATGGAACCATCTAGGCAAAATGCACTCGCATGGCGCGAACTTGGTGACATTTACTCTGGACTTAATTATCTTGAGGATGCAATCGACGCCTATCGACAGGCTCTGCAAGAGGCGGGTGTTCCCGCTAGTCCTTTAGCTTTCTCGCAAGCCAAAAATGCTCAGGAGAATGTTGCACGGCGCGAAAAGTAATAAATAGGTGTCAAAGTAGCTGTCCTTCTTGGTGCCCCGAGTGGGGGTCGAACCCACACTTGGAGGATTTTAAGTCCTCTGCCTCTGCCATTGGGCTATCGGGGCGATACAAGTTAATGACGAAGCGCAGAGTCTACTAGGCGGAAAGGTTAGAAATTTACGCGCAGTAGCGTCGTAAACTCACCGCATGATTGAGTTCAATAAGGCGCGCAGAAGATTTCTCATTGGCTCAGGTTCATCACTACTCCTGACGCTCCTGCCAATCCCCTCTTTTGCAGAAGCACCAAAAGCAGTCTGTTCGAAGGCTGGGCAGAAGATATTGCTCAAGGGCAAGAATTACATCTGCGTTAAGAAGTCAGGGAAATTGCACTGGGAATTATTAACACCCGCTAAACCACCAATCACTCTTCACCCGACGCCAAGCGCCTCTCCTGCGACAACAAAATCGACCTCGCCCTCGCCAGAGGCGACACACTCAACTCCGCCAGCACCCGCACCTAGCGTCACCTCAACGCCGCAAAAAGTTTCGGGTTTTGTGGCAGCAAAGGTTTCAGATCTCACTGAAGGAAAGTCCAAAATTGTTGTGGCGAAAGATCTCAAAGGTAAATCAGTTTCACTCGCCCTCTTTTTATCTGCAGGCGTTGTGACCGCTCACTCAGTTGTTTGCACGCATCAGGGTTGCTTTGTTGGAGAAGCCGACAAAACACTCGCTTGCCCGTGCCATGGCTCAGTCTTTGATGGACGAACTGGGGCTGTTCTAAATGGACCGGCACGCTCACCACTTCAAAGTTATAAAGTTGCTGAAGCCGGTGGAGATATTTACATTCAGAGCGAAATCTAGAAACGGCGCTGAAAGGGAAGCGGTTTACGCATCCGGACAATCAATAGCGCTGGAATGAGCACATAAGGCGCATTGAAAGATAAGAATGTCCATGGATGAGCTGTGCGCCACTGCGGTTCGCCGTAGAACTCAACTCCAAAGACCACAACTCCGGTAATTCCAGCGATCAACGTTCCATACATCACTGCATATAACTGAATCCAATTCTTTCCCTTTAACAAGGCATAAACCAGGATGAGATAGAAGGGGGCGTATACAAAGGCTGATAAACCAGTTACAAATCTCATCCACACTGGAGGATGCAAGAAGAGCGGATCGTTAACGCTTGCATACGAGTAATTCCAACGAGCCAAGATATTTGAACTATGCGCGGATTCGACTATTCCGAGTGTGGGGATGGCATCACTAATGATGCAGGTAATAAAGGCCCACGAGAAGAAGAGAATAAATAAAAAGTCGAATTTTCGATCTTTCAATTCAATATTCACCGCAAAAAAATAGCATGGTGAAATCTCAATATCTAGATTGTAAATAAAATAGTTATCAGTGCACTCAACATTATTGCTCCTGATTCGCCGGCGCTAAGTACGCCATTTGCAGAGCCCAAAGTAACCGCGGCAGCAGGAATGCCGAGTTGAGCAGATGAAATCAATATATTTCTTCGAGGTTGATTGAATAGCGCTGAAGGAAGGTGGGCAACAACCGCTCCAATACATAGAAGCGCGGCGAGCAATACTGTATTTCGAGAGTTAAAAGTATCTCGAATATTGATTGAGGCACCGAGCCATACAAAATAGAGCGGGGCGAAGAAACCGTCGCTTACTCCAAATAATTGGCGTGCCAGGCGGTGTGGCACTCCAACACTTGCCAGGGCGACTCCAAGTGTGAATCCCGCAATCATCACTGATGCATTAAAGTGAATTGCTAGTGCTGAAACGAGCAGGAGAAGAGCAAGGCTTATGCGTAGCTCAAGTCCCAAATGATCTTCCTTGGATACCTGGTGAGTTCGATTTAACCAATTTCTCGATTTAGCGAATATAAGCAGGAAGTAAATAAGAGCAGATGCGGTGAGAACGATAAACGCGCCTTGCATGGCCTTAAGGTGTCCACCTCTCTGCGTGAAAAAGGGAAGAGCGATGAAGGCTATTGCGTCGGCTAAAGTCACTTGAGTAATTAAAATACTGCGAGAGAGCGATGGAGCTAGCACCTCGGTAAGAGGGATAACTAAAGCCGCCGAACTAGAAAAGGCGAGAGTCGCCACTAGTTTCCAGTTATCAAAGTGAGTCAGTTCTTTAATCGTTATTCCAACAAAAATGGAGAGGAGGAAGTTGGCGAGAAGGATCCAGAAGGCTTTTTCGAAGGAGCGTTTTGTAAGTGTTCGGTAGTCGATATGACTTCCAGCAGAGAACATAAGAAGTGCAAAACCGACCGTAGCTAGCAATTTAAGCGAAGGGTCAGAGTACGGGATCTTGTTAAAACCACTCGTTCCGAAGATGGCCCCAATAACAAGTTCGCCAACTGCAACCGGTACTCCCCAACCTTTTGGGATGCGAAGGAGTGGACCTGCTAACCCCGCCACCACTAAAGCGCCTAAGAGTTGGATGCTCACAATGATTAGAGTATCGCTGCTATTAGACTGAGCCTATGTTTACGATTAATAGAAATCATCTGAAAAATCTCATGAAAATTGAGGAGGAGCGATTTTTGGCGCTCCACCCAAAGAGCGGTGAACTTTTCAAAGCAGCTAAAGAGGTCATGCCCGGCGGAGTCCCAATGTCTTGGATGGCGAAATGGCCAGGGGCTTACCCACTCTTTGTAGATAGCGCTCAGGGAGCACATTTCACCGATGTAGATGGCCATGAATATGTCGATCTATGTTTGGGCGACACCGGATCGATGACGGGTCACTCTCCTGCGCCAACGGTCGATGCAATTCAAGCTCAACTTAAGCGCGGGCTAACCGCAATGCTTCCCACAGAGGATGCAGTTTCGGTTGCCGCAGAACTTTCAAGGCGCTTTGGTTTACCGCTGTGGCAATTCACTGTCACAGCCACCGATGCCAATCGCCACGTTATTCGTTACTCCCGTTTGATCACTGGTCGATCCAAGATTATTGTCATCGACAAGTGTTATCACGGCTCTGTTGATGAAACCTTCGCGACGCTGGATGAAAATGGAAATACCATTAAGCGTCCTGGAAATCTTGGCGCACCAGTTGATTTAGCCGAAACGACTCGCGTCGTGGAATTTAACAATCTCGCTGCGATGGAAGCCGCTCTCGCCCATGGCGATGTCGCAGCAATCCTGATGGAGCCAGCGATGACAAATATTGGAATCGTGCTTCCAGATGAAGGTTACTTACAAGCTGTTGGAGAACTTGCCAAGAAGTATGGCGCCGTCTGGATTATCGATGAGACCCACACCATCTCCGTTGGTCCTGGAGGTATGACTGCTCTACATGGATTAAAACCTGATGTACTCACCATCGGTAAAGCAATTGCTGGTGGAATCCCCACTGGAACATTTGGAATGCGCGCAGAGATTGCGGAGCGAATCCGGGCTAAGGTCGAACGCGAACTTATTGATACAGGCGGAATCGGAAGCACGCTGGCCGGAAATGCCTTGAGCTTGGCTGCGATGCGAGCAACACTCACTCAAGTGCTCACCGATGAGGCTTTCGAGCGCATGGTTGCCCTCGGCACGCAATGGTGCGACGGAGTGGATGCGGCAATCAAGGAATTTGATCTCCCTTGGTATTGCTCCAGATTAGGTGCTCGCGGTGAGTATCTCTTCCAACCAAGCGCACCTCGTACAGGTAAAGAAGCGTCCGATGCCGGAGACTTTGAACTCGAGCAGTACGTTCATCTCCGCTTACTCAATGACGGCTTCTTGATAACGCCATTTCACAATATGGCTCTGGTCTCCCCCGAAACGACTGCAACTGATATTGATGCGCACACCCAAGCTTTTCGTGCGATGTGTGCTGAATTAGTTTCCGCCTGATTTTTTACTCTTCGCAGAAGTTGACTTCGCCACCTTGAATATTTCATCAAGCATCGGCGGAGTCAACTTCTTTGTAAAGGTATTCTGTTGGCTGGGGTGATAACTGCCAATCACCTTTACGCTCTTTCCCTCTGCCGAGATTGCATCAAAGATTGCGCTGTGTCCGAACTTAGGTCTGGGAGAAGGAACTGCGAAGTCCATTGAAACTAATTGAGCGATTAAACCAGTCCAAGCAAAGTTGCCAAGAGCTACAAATACTTTCGTCGTGGGCATGAGTAACTCAATCTCATCTGCCATAAATGGCGCACAGGTCGCCTTCTCTTCTGTACTTGGTTTGTTATCTGGTGGTGCGCAGCGAACTGCACAGAGAATGCGCGTTCCATAAAGCTCCTGCCCATCGTGGCGATTTTCACTCGTGGCAATTTTGGCTAAACCAGATCGATGGAGAGATGAAAATAAGAAGTCTCCAGAGCTATCTCCGGTAAATATTCTGCCCGTGCGATTTGCGCCATGAGCTCCAGGTGCAAGTCCAACAATGACGATTTCCGCCTTCGGATCACCGAAGCCAGTTACAGGCTTACCCCAATAATCGTGATCTGCGTAGGACTTGCGTTTGGTAATCGCAACTTCATTGCGCCACGCAACCAGGCGGGGGCAGAGGGTGCATGCTGTAATCGCCTTATCAAGTGCAGCGATTGATTTATACCGAGGCAAGGCCCCAGGCGATTCCATCGAGAATATCTGATTCGGAAGCGACAAATTCAACCGCTCCAGTCAGTTTCATGACGCGAGATAAAACAAGTGAACCTGCGGTAATGACATCAACCCGTCCCGGATGCATATACCCAAGTGAGGCAATCTCGTCACGAGTCATAGCGGCGAACATTGCGGCTACTTCATGAACTCGAGAGGCGGAAATTCTGGAGAGGTGAATCGAATGTCTGTCATATTCGCTCAGTCCAAGTGCTGCAGCGGCCACGGTTGTGGCGGTACCCG
>CAIZHC010000006.1 GCA_903932705.1 uncultured Actinomycetes bacterium
CCAAAACCCTTCATAAAACTCTTTGCAACATCGTGATGCTGATCATCGGGAAGACCTGGGTAGCGAACCTTCTCTACAGCTGGGTGGCCCGCAGCAGTCACTTGTCATGGCCTTCATCGTATTTCTGGCCGCTTCAGGAATCGCTGTCAGTTACGTCTGGTCTAACGTGAAAAGCGCTCGTGAAAGTGGGCGCATCTAATGGGTAAATTTTTCAATCCAGCCCGTCTGGCTCTCAATGCTGCTGTAGTGCTGATGGTCTTCTTTATCTTGGGTCCTATCGTCTGGCTGGCCGTGCACGCTTTTGCGAGCAACTGGCAGTACCCAAACCTCTATCCCTCCGGACTAACACTTCACTGGTGGTCCCAGGTATTTCTAGATTCAGCTCTTGCTTCAGCGATGAAGAACTCGCTTATCACCAGTCCAATCGTGGTGATCTGCTCCATGATCATCTGTCTTCCCGCGGCATACGCGGTTGGACGAATCAAGTTTTGGGGCCGCCGAGTTTTTATGATTGGCATCTTCTCCGCCAACTCATTCCCAAAAATTGGCCTCTTTGCAGCGATCGCGACTCTCTATTACTCGCTCAACCTCATGGGCACTTTCGTTGGCGTCATCATCATTCAACTTCTAGGAACCATCATCTATATGACTTGGATTCCCGCGGCAGCATTTGCCGCAGTACCTAGGAGCTTAGAAGAAGCCGCTCGCGACGCAGGTGCATCGAAATTTACCGTCTTTCGCACGATCACACTTCGGATGGCCATGCCTGGAATCTTGGTTGCGATTGTCATGTCTTTCTTAGCGGCATTTGATGAAGCGCAAGGTACGTACCTGGTCGGAGCACCGGCGATTTACACCATGCCAACAGAGATGTATTCATTGGTACAGAACTACCCAATCCAAGTTGCTGCAGTCTTCTCACTATTACTCGCTCTGCCATCTGTTCTCTTACTTGGCTTAGCTAGAAAACACATTATGGGTGGGCAGCTGGCAGATGGGTTTCAGCTTAAATGAGAAGAGAAGAGAAGATGATGGGTTTAGAACTCCGCGGTCTGAAGAAGATTCTGGGTGGAAGAGTCATCATTGATGACTTAGATCTTTCCGTTGCAAACGGAGAGATGGTTTCACTTCTTGGACCATCGGGATGCGGCAAAACTACAACACTTCGAATGATTGCCGGGTTCCTAGAAGTGGATGCCGGAAATATCTTGCTTGCTGGTCGCGATGTTACGAACCTCGGCCCCGATAAGCGCCCGAGTGCCATGGTCTTTCAAAACTATGCGTTATGGCCTCATATGAGTGCAGCGAAAAATGTCGCTTACCCATTAAAGATTAAGGGTTTAAGTAAAGCTGAGATCAATACCAAGGTCGAGGCCGCGCTCGAACTAGTTAACCTCTTACATCATAAGAACTCGCGCCCCGGTCAGATTTCTGGTGGTGAACAACAGAGAGTTGCATTGGCTCGCGCACTAGTTCAAGAGCCCGACATCCTTCTGTTAGATGAACCCCTCAGCAACTTGGATGCGAAGCTTCGCGAAAAGGTAAGAGAAGATATCCGCGAATTGCAGCGCCGATTAGGGATTACGATGGTAATCGTGACGCATGATCAAGAGGAGGCGCTCTCCATCTCTGATCGCGTCGCTGTCATGAATTCGGGGAAGATTGAACAATTCTCAACTCCCCGTGAGCTCTATCTACGTCCAGAGACTGAGTATGTGGCCAACTTCATCGGTTCGATTAATCGTTTTGAAGGTGTTCTTGAAAATGGTGAAATCACCTCAGGAGTTGGGGTTACGGGCGTGCGACCGGAAGATCTACAAATCTCCCTTCAGCCGTTTGAAGGATCACATCCTGGAGTTGTGGAGCTTGTCATACCCCGGGGTCACTTCTTTGAAGTGGTAGTTGCGCGCAGAGATGGAAAATTTAGAATCTTTACCAACGAGAATATTCCTATGGTCGGAGAGAACATTTACGTGCGGATCAAAAAGGCACTTTATTTCCAGGATGGAAAGTTAATTGCCTAGCTCAGCATTCCTTCCTTTAACAACTGCCCATCGGGGCGATAGCGCAAGATTTCGTGAAAACACTCTCGCCGCGATCCAATCCGCAATCGATAAGAAGGCTGATATTGTCGAGATAGATATCAGAGTGACGAGCGATGACCAGGTAATAGTTCTGCATGATCCCACTCTTGATCGCCTCTGGGGCTATCCCCGGAAAGTCTCTGAAGTTTCAGTGGAGACCGTGGCAAACCTTGGTTTTGAGGAGTATCGAATACCGACGTTGATTGACGTCATCAACCTATTTAGAGATACAACTTCGAAACTCATGATCGATATGGATGACGCAGTGAATGCAGAGCCTGCATTTCGTGTTGTACTGGACTCGGGAATAGATCTCTCACAAATAATCTGGTGTGGAAATCTTGAAGCGATGCAGACCATACGACGTTCCTCAGTGGAGGCGCGAATTTGGTTACCTTGGAATGAAACGGGTTCTGTGAGTGAGGATCTGATTACGGCGATCTCCCCAGAGTACTTGAATTCTCACTACTCATATTGGTCTCAAGAGAATGTTGAAGCGGTGCATAACCTTGGGTTAAAAACCGCCGCATGGACAATTGATGATGCCCCAACGATGCGATGGGCAATTGCAATCGGAATTGATTCGATCACTACAAATAATCTGGCGCTCCTTCAAAGCACCAAGAGCGAAAGTGGTGAAATCAATCCTCTCGATCTAGAACGTGCTACGTCACTTGCAATCACATTGGGTAAATGGGCGATCATGGTGTGCCAGTGGATGAGCCCAGGAGAGATTTTGACTAAGGCAAATCCTGCGGATCTAGTAACGGAAGTTGATTTATTTATCGAGAAGCACGCTCGGGAGATGATTCTCGCTAACTTCCCAACTCACAATATCGTCGGTGAAGAGTTTGGCGGCACCTATCTTTCGGACACTCCAACCTGGTACATCGATCCTGTTGATGGAACCACAAATTTTGCCAATAGAACTCCGTGGAGTTCATTCTCGCTCTCACTCGCAGTCGGACGTGAACCTTTGGTCGCGGTCACTATTGATCCATGGCGCAATAAGTTATTTCACGCCCTTAAGGAATCAGGCTCTTACATAAATGGAGAGAAGATCAATCTGCCCGTTGCACCACCTAGTGAAAATCCACTTGCTGGTCGCGTCGTTTTAACTGAGTTGGCTGGATCGCGACCATGGAGGGGCATGGATTCTTTTCTAGCCTCTCTGGGGGATCACCACTGCACCATGCGAATCATGGGTGCCGGAACGCTGACATTGACTTCAGTTTCAGCAAATTACGGAATTGGAGCAGTAGTTGATCAGTTCAGCCCAATCGATCATTTGGCAGCGGCGCTGATTGCAAAAGAATCGGGTTGTTCTGTTCTCAATGAAAAAGGGGAAGAAGATCTATTTCCGGTCGAAGGCGGATTGTTGATCGTTCAGCCTTTGGCTCGTGAAGCTTTATCTAAGATTTGGCTAGAAGCTCTTCATAATAATTCTTAAGAGAGCTAGACCAGCTTACGTTTCTCCAGGAATGCTTTGATATCTGCTGCTGAAGGTTGTCCCCATGCAATGCAGAAGGGATGTCCGGCGGGATCTGCGTAGACGAGGAATCCTTCGGGGGATTCAAAATCTTTCTCTGGCTCAAGCACTGTGGCGCCAAGTGAAATCAACTCTTCATGTGCTGCATGAGGATCTTCCACCTGTAGGTTTAGATGGACTTGCTGTTGTTGAACGCCATTCGGCCATTCGGGCTTTACGTGCTTGGGATTGAGATCAACCCCCACTCGCCATTCTCCAGATTCATCAAAAACAGTGTGCCACTCGTCATCGCGAGCCACTTGACCTTTAAGTATCGCCGCCCAGAAGGAACTTTCTGCCTCAAGATCTGCAGCATCAAAGACCACGACTGTACGTAGAATATCCATGGTATAAATTTTATTAAGTTATTTAGCAAATTCCCAGAGGTGACCATCAGGGTCAGCAACGAGCAAGGTTCTGATACCCCAGGGTCTATCCATCGGACCATTCACCAGAGGAATGCCAAGTTTTTCTAATCGCGCCGCATGAGCATCCACATCTTCGACCTGGACGGTCATCTGAGCTCGCGCACCACTCTCTTTTGAGGCAACTAGTGCTGGCTCAATGAGTCCTGGCGCCTCACTCTCAAGTAAGAGGTTGATGAGTGACTCTCCAAATTGGAAGACGACTGAATGGGGATCTTCGAAAACCGGTGTCTTATCAAAGACCTTTGAATAGAAATCTTTGGTGCGTTCGAGATCCGCAATAAATAGTGTGGTCGCAAAGAGTTTCATTGCTCGAGTACCAATGTAGTCTGAGGTGGAATTTTCACTTGAGATCCCTTCACTGTTGATAACACCTTCGTTCCTGCAGTACCGCCAGATACAACCGCTTTCCAGTTTCCATTTGAAGGTAGAAGTACAGATTGAGCGGTCGTTGTGGCGTTAAATGTAACAACGATCTTCTTCCAGGAATCTTTACTCTTCGCTCCATCAATCGAATAAGCGACTACTCCATCGAGGGTTGGAAGGAAAGTAAGGTTGCTCTTCACGGCAGCAGCGGAGGAGAGTCGGAATGCAGGGTGTGCACCCCGCAGGGAAATCAATCCTTTGTAGTAATTGTTCACGGCAGAATTCGCTTGCAGGGTATTCCACTTCAAAGAATTGACGGCATCACTGGAGTTATAGCTATTTCCATTGCCACCTTTGGAGCGCAGGAACTCTTGTCCCGCCTGGATGAATGGAACCCCTTGAGATAGATAGACGATAGCCGCACTCATCTCATCCATCTTGGCGATGGTGGCAGCGGAGGCGCCTATTGCACTCGCCTTTAACTTATCAAAGAGAGTTTGATTGTCATGAGACTCGACGTAGTTGATGGATTGTGATGGAGAGCTTGTTGTCCATGCATTGGAGAGAGTTCCGTTATAGGCGGTGTTTCCAACAGTTCCAGCCTTAACATCGAGGGCACGCATAAAGGAACCGGATACAAATCCCTTGGCATCTGCATTAAATACAGAGCCTTTAGCGCCATCACGAATCTGATCGTTGAATGCTCCAACGCCTGGAATTTGGGCGATATTTCCTTGGGTAGCGGCGCTTGAGATTGGCAGCGAGCTCGATCCATACCAACCCTCACCAAACATCAAGATAGTTGGGTCAATTGCGGTCAAACTCTTGCGGGCTTGATTAATCGTCGAGATGCTCATCTGACCCATCTGATCGATGCGGAAACCATCCATGTGATACTCAGTAGCCCAGTATTTAAAGGAATCGTTTACAAATTTGGCGACCATTGGACGCTCATCGGCGACGTCATTTCCACATCCACTTCCATTGGTTAAATCGCCATTGGAGTCGGTCCTAAAGAAATAGCCTGGAACGATGAGATTTTCGCTGTATGTGCTCGCATTGAAAACGTGGTGGTAGACCACATCCATAATGACTCGGAGCCCCTGATTATGCATAGATTGAATCGCGCTCTTTAGTTCAACAATACGATTTGTGGGATTCGTTGGGTCTGTTGAATATGAACCTTCTGGAACGTTGAAATTCTGAGGGTCATAACCCCAGTTGAAAGTAGGAGCCGCTTCATCTACTGACTGAAAGTCGAAGATGGGCAGGAGCTCGACGTGGGTGACGCCAAGGCTCTTGATGTGGGCGATACCTGTAGGGATACCTTTATATGAAGTCTTGGTATCGGTAAAAGCCAAGTACTTGCCTTGATGTGCAGCTGGCACACCACTCGATGAATCAATAGATAGATCTCGGACGTGTAATTCATAGATCGATGCATCGGTGGGATTCCCCGAGAATTTTGGCTTGGTGTTATTCCAACCGGCCGGATTAGTTTTTGATAGATCTACGACCACACCACGAATTCCATTAATCGATGTTGCTCGAACGTATGGATCGACAGCATCGTTTGTAGCCCCATCGACCGTGACTCGATACATGTACACCAAACCATTTTGATCGCCATCCACTGTGGTAACCCATGTTCCATTGACATCAGCGGACATAGGAATTTCCTTTACAGCGCTATCAGGTGACGTAAGCGATGGATAAGTCAGAAGTGAAACCTTGCTTGCAGTTGGTGCCCACACTCTAAATTTCGTATTGGCCGGCGTGTAGGTATTTCCCAAATCATTTCCGGTGTAGGTGTACTTCCCAGCGAAATCAGCTGAGTCATATATCTTGGCTTGAAGAACGACGGGATTTGCTGCAATCACTCCAGTTGGAGGAGCGGTGTAGACAACAGCATCTCCTTGACGCAACCAAATCTCGGCGTTTCCATCTGCATCAAATGCGGGAACAAATCGATCGGTGCTACCGTCTTTCTCGACCCACGCTCCTTTTCTAATGATGAAGCCAAGTTGATTGAAAGTCGCCATGCTCGTTACATCAATTTTGACGATCGCTCCGTAAGAGTCAGTGCCTGAGAACGGGAATCCAGCAGCACTCACCTCTTTATCATTGGCGGTTCCAGGTAGGTCCTTCCACAAGTACACATTCCAATTTTGGTAATCACTCGCCGAGCGTTGGTAGTGCACGGTTAAGTGCACGGTATCTGGCAAGGCCGCCTGAGCACTTTGATTGGCCAGAGCAGGTATGAGGGAAGCGACCAACAACGAGATGGTCCATGAAACGGTACGGCGGCTCTTCATAAACATTTCCGCAGTTTATTGTGGAATTTGTACTATTTTGAACCCTATGGAGGCATTTATTTCAGAGTGGCTAAAGAACACTTCCGCCCAACAACGGGAATCCCTCACCGAGGCGCACGCATTCATCGTGAGCAATACTGAAGGGCTAAGCGAGGAGATAAATACTGGGAAGTGGCTCACGGGTTATCTATTTTTCTCAGCAAATTCCACAA
>CAIZHC010000007.1 GCA_903932705.1 uncultured Actinomycetes bacterium
GGAAGATCCAATATGCGGCGCTCTTCGCACGCTGCCATTTCTTAGATACTTTCTTACCTCGGATGATTCGGGTTGATGAGCGTCTTCGCATCTTGCCGTACGAATACAAGAAGTAACCGATCAAAAATGCCATTGCAACATATGGGAAGAAGAGCGGCCAGAAAGGAGTCTGCCAATTATTCACCAATGCGACTGTCAGAACGGTTGTACTGGTGAACAGCAGGTAGACGAGCCACCAGAATGAACGCAGGCGGTAGTAAGGCGTATGTAATTTGAATGGCTTGAGCGATGCGCGGAAATTTGCAATCGTCGTTTGATCCTGCGCATCAACAATGTAAGAGAGCTCTGCTTTGTGTCGACGAAGGGAAATTGCAATCGTTGGATTTTCGGTTTGAATTACTAAATGCGACATCTCAAAATTTGTAGCATCTGCTAAATCTTCAACGAAATCTGCGGTTACTCCATCTCCCACACTGATAGTTAAAGAGCTGCACCAGTGCTCCCACTCTTCAACCAAGTCAGCCAAGTCATTTATGTGCAGCTTGAGATGTCCAAGAGATTCGCGTCGTCTGCGTAAATGGTCTTTCTGCTGTGAGTGAATGGCCATAGACAAAAGGTACTGAGTGGCTCTCAATCAATCCACAAACTAAGAGTTTAATCAGCGTCTCACTATGTAAGCAGTAGTTAACTCTCTATTCATCAACAATAGGCTCATCATCAATGATGACTACACCTTCGAGAGCCTTCGCTTTCTTGCGAGTTATTCGGGTTGATGACCGAGCATCAAGTTTTGAATATGAGTAAATGAACCAAGCTGCTAAAAGCATCAGAGTGAAGAGCCCGATATCGATAAAGAAGTGCGGAAAAGGTGGAGGTGGAGGTGGAGGTGGGGGCAAAGCTGCCCCAGCCGGTGGAGGAGTTAACGGCTTGGGAGGTGTTGAGCCGAATCTGTAGTAAAAAAATCCGAGGATTACTAAAGTCATTGTGTAGACCCAGGCCCAAAAGACTCGCAACCGGTAATAAGGCGTCTTTATTTTGTATGGGCGAAGTGAATATTTAATAGTGCTGTGAAGTACACCTGCAGATGCATCATCTGCATAAGTGATTTCTGCGCGATTATGTCTAAGCGAGATTGCAACATTCGGCTCAGAGGTTCGAATAACAAGATTGGCTAGATCTGCCTTTGATAAATCTTTAAGATCATCAACATAGTCAGCGATTACTCCATCACCAATACTGATTGTGAGCGAGTCACAAACAGTTGACCATTGATTTATGAGGCGATCTAAATCCTCTAAAGATAATTTGAGATGGCCGAGAGATTCTCGATGCCTTTTCGGCTGACCCGTGCGCTCTTTGTGGAGTCCCATTGCGGTACCGTACAAGCCATCCATGCCTCACGCCTGTTAAATACTTAGATTTCATATGAATTAAACATGTAGTTTAATTAACGCGATACGGCAAGATGCACCTATGAATGCAGTGCTTGCGATATTCAGCGGAGTATTTATCGGCTCAGTTTTAGGTTTTGTTGGAGCCGGCGGAGCGATGGTCTCAGTTCCAATCCTTCTCTACATATTCCACTTCACTCCTTCGCAAGCAACTACAGCGGCACTAGCCATCGTCTTTTTAGCTGCCTTCTCTGGCGCCATCCCCAAGATGCGAAGCCATGAGATTCTCTATCGCGAAGCCTTCTCTATTTGGGGCATTGGCTTGGTCACCAATATTGGTGGATCTGCCCTCTCGAAGCACCTGCCTAATTCTTTGATCACAACTGGCTTTGCTGGAATCTTGGTTCTGGCTGGCTTTGCAACACTTCGCGGTCCAGTGAAGGCTGCCGAGGAGAAGCGGATGCCGGTCGGAGTCTTGGTAGCGACCGCTCTCGCGATAGGTGCAATGACGGGAATCTTCGGCGTAGGCGGTGGATTCCTTGCGATTCCAATTCTTGTGCTCTTCTTTAATACACCTCAAAATAAAGCTGCAGGCACTTCCCTGCTGATCATCTCCATCAACTGCGCCACGTCGTTCCTGGGTCATCAAGGTGTCTGGCATGAAGTGAAATGGGGAATTCCGATTGGGATTGGTGCGATAGCAGTTGTCGTCTCCCTCATCGCCTCGCATAACACGAAGCGAGTCCCGGTCGCCATGCTGCGCAAATCGTTCTCCTACCTGCTCTTTGCGCTGGCAATCTTCACGGTTGCAAAGACATGGATCTTCCACTCGTAAAGTCGCAATAACTGTCTACTAGTAAAGTTCCTTCTATGAAATTGGCTCATGAGATTCAAGGCAGCGGTGAACCGCTCGTTTTGCTTCATGGCATGGGTTCAGCCTCCACGGCTTGGAAGCCAATCAAGAGCGCTCTTGCAGAGAAATTTCAGGTCATAACTTTTGATCTACCGGGGCACGGAAAATCAGCATTCGATCCACATTACCCAATGGATCCACTCTCACTCGCAACGCTTATTGTCGAACAACTTGATGACCTAGGGATTAAGAAAGCGCACTTCTCCGGCAATTCACTCGGGGGTTGGATTGCACTGGAAATTGCAGCAGCCTTTCCAGATCGCACTCATAGCGTTACAGGTCTTGCACCTGCCGGCCTTTGGTTGGTACCGACTACGCATCGCACTTTTCTTGGAGCGTCGTCTCGTTTTATGGCATCTGCCACTTATAAATATGCGGATGTACTCATGAAGCAAGAGTGGGCTCGAAAGTTAGGTTTCTTTGAAGTCAGCCCCCAGTGGCGCGACTTCCCACATGAGTTAATTGTTGATGCAGTGGTGGCTTATGGTTCTGCGCCTGGATATTTCTCTGCTTGGGATGGCATGTTGAAGAGACGATTCGATAAAGAGATTCCTTCAGAAATTCCCGTGACTATTCTCTTTGGAGATAGCGACAACACCTTGCCTGCGCAAACTTCGCAAGAGAAAACTCTGGCACCTGCCCACGCACGTTGGGTAACTCTCTCCCAATCTGGCCACGCACCGATGTGGGATAGTCCAGAGGATTGCATCGCCGAAATTATTCGCACCGCAACACACTCCGCTTAATGATTACCGTTATCTACTTATGGCGAATTCCGCGCCAAAAAATTTTTAATGCAATTGGCCATATGGCGCTCGATCGCTTTGCACTTCGCAAGAATTCGGCAATCTCTTTCTACAAATTAATTGGCACAGGTACCGGTGAAACTTTTACTCCTCGTGATGCTGATCCAACTCTGTGGGGACTCATACTCTCCATTGAAGAAGAGGCACTCTCCTCTTTTGACGAGAGCCAGATCGTCAAAGCTTGGCGAAAGATCGCTCTGTCAGAAGCCCGCTATACAGCGCAAGCGGTCTCCGCACATGGACATTGGTCGCGAGCCGAACCCTTCTTAGTGGATACCGAACTCGCAAAGACTTGGGATGGCAAAGTCCTTGCCATAACCCGCGCTCGCATTAAATGGCGCAAGAACCTGCGATTCTGGCGCGCAGTCCCGCCAGTCATCTCCAGCCTGCGCGATAGCCCTGGAGTTGAGAGCGCAATTGGAATTGGCGAGGCTCCCATCGGGCTTCAAGGGACGATGTCTATCTGGAGCAGTAGCGCTGCGATACGCGACTTCGCCTACAAAGGCGCGGCGCACTCCGCCGCGATACGCGAAAC
>CAIZHC010000008.1 GCA_903932705.1 uncultured Actinomycetes bacterium
AGAAGGGCAGTTGCTTCAGCGCCATCGCTCTTTGGCAAGGTGAATGAGATATCCGTAAGTCCTGTTGCAGCTGCAGAAACATTCTGAACAATCATGTCGATGTTGATATCAGAGTCAGCAATTGCTTGAAAGATACGAGCAGCGATACCGGTGCGGTCGGGGACTCCAACGACGGTGATCTTCGCTTCGCTCTTATCGTGGGCAATTCCACTAATAATTGCTTGTTCCATATCTTCTGCTCCTTCGGGATGATCGTTAACGATCCAGGTACCTTCTAAATTTGAAAATGATGATCGGACGTGAATTGGCAAGTTGTAGCGGCGCGCATATTCGACGCAACGAAGGTGAAGAACTTTGGCTCCACTTGCGGCGAGCTCGAGCATCTCTTCGTAGGTCACGGTTGTTAATTTGCGAGCAGTTGGTACCAATCGTGGATCGGCAGAGTAGACGCCATCTACATCGGTATAAATCTCGCAGACATCAGCATCGAGCGCTGCTGCGAGCGCAACAGCAGTTGTGTCGGAACCACCGCGACCAAGTGTTGTTACATCGTTGGTATCTTGCGATACTCCTTGGAATCCAGCGACGATTGCAATGTGTCCACCTTCGAGTGCCTCACGAATTCGCCCTGGTGCCACATCGATGATGCGAGCTTTTCCGTGAGTGGAATCGGTAATCACACCTGCTTGTGAACCGGTAAATGACATTGCCTCATGGCCAAGATTTCCAATAGCCATTGCGAGAAGTGCCATCGAAATACGCTCACCCGCAGTTAAAAGCATGTCGAGTTCGCGACCAGTAGGCATCGGAGTCACTTGGTTGGCGAGGTCAATGAGCTCATCGGTGGTATCACCCATGGCCGAAACCACGACGACGACCTGATGGCCAGCCTTCTTGGTTGCCACAATGCGATTGGCAACGCGCTTTAAACCTTCAGCATCCGCTACTGAAGATCCACCGTACTTCTGGACAATTAAACCCATGCGAGAACTCTGACATAAAAACTATAGATTTCTAGCGTTGTCTTACTATATAAGACGCCTGTACGTCTTAAATAATGAGATAAAACCTATTCGATGGTCCGACGGCCCTCAAAGGCGCGACCAAGGGTTACCTCATCGGCGTATTCGAGGTCTCCGCCGACCGGCAAGCCAGAGGCGAGACGACTTACCTTGATGCCCAAAGGCTTAATCTGGCGAATTAGGTAGGAAGCGGTCGCTTCACCCTCCAAGTTTGGATCCGTAGCAATGATCAGCTCTTGGATATTGGTGTCACCTAAACGAACCATTAATTCGCGGATACGAAGGTTCTCAGGTCCAATGCCATCAATCGGTGAGATTGCCCCGCCCAGCACATGGTACTTGCCCCTAAATTCCCGGGTCTTCTCAATGGCCATGACATCTTTGCTCTCTTCAACGACGCAGATCAAGGTGTTATCGCGGCGTGGGTCGCGACAGATTCGGCAGAGATCTTCCTCAGAGATATTTCCGCATTCAATACAGAACTTCACCCGTTCTTTTACCGTCCGAAGCACATCAACCAATCGACTGACATCAACGCGTTCGGATTGAATGATATGAAAGGCAATCCGTTGGGCGGACTTGGGGCCGATACCGGGAAGTCGTCCTAATTCATCGATGAGATCTTGTATTGCGCCTTCGTACATCAGCGTTCAAATTCTCGTATGACCTGTGCGCCAAGTTCGCGCGCAAGCAATGCAGTTCCAGAGAGTTGATCTGCATCAGTTGGCTCTTCAGTTGTGCGTTCGTATTGGGGCGCACTAATAGATGCATCAACCACAACATCAATCTTGCGCACCAATCCAGTTACATCTTGGAAGGCTGCCGCCAAGATCTCTTCACTTCCGCTTCGCACAAATGAATCACGGGCACCGGCATTAACGATTCCAACTGTGATTGCACTGTCATCTACTGCAAGAACTTGTGCGCTCGCGGATAATAGAGACCAGGTAAGTCTGCGACGCTTCTTAACATTTTCAATTACCTCTGGCCATAAACGGCGCAGCGCAGAAATATCAACAGGTCCAACAGGTTGTACCGGCGCGACAGCAACCGGTGCTTCGACCTTCGGCGTTGATGTTTCTATAACAGGTTTTGTTTCAACAACCGGTTTTGCTTTTGTTGGCTGTGCAACTGCCTCAGGTGGCGTCTTCTCTACTACCGCTGGCTCAGAGTGCGTAACGAGATTTACTCCCCGCTCTAAACGTTCGATACGTGCAAGCAGCGCAGAATCATCACTTGCGGGTAGCAAGATACGTCCGCAGATAAGCTCCAAAATTAAACGGGGCGCTGTTGCGCCACGCATCTCTGTAAGACCAAGAGAGGTGATGTCAGCCGCACGGATAAGCGTTGCTGCGCCAATTAAATTGGCTTGGGCTTGCATACGTTCTAGTTGATCTTCAGGGAAATCACGAAGGACATGCGAGGTCTTCTCTTTGACCGCTCCTACGATAATCAAATCGCGAAGTCGCTCTAAGAAATCCTGAGTGAAGCGGCGAGGGTCAAGCCCCGATTCAATAACTCGATCAATCGTATTAAATATCGTTGTGCTATCTCGGGCAGCGAGTGCATCAATCGCTTCATCCAGAAGCGCGCCATCTGTATAGCCCAAGAGTTGAACTGCAATCTCATACGTAACGCCATCTTTCCCTGCACCTGCAAGAAGTTGTCCGAGAACAGAGAGTGCATCGCGAACAGATCCGCCACTAGAGCGAACGACGAGGGGAATAACTCCCTTTGCCACTTTAATACCCTCTAGATCGCAAATTTTCTCTAAATGAGTTGCAAGAATTCCGGGTGGTACCAATCTAAATGGGTAGTGATGTGTACGTGAGCGGATAGTTGAGATCAACTTATCTGGCTCAGTTGTCGCAAAGATAAAGATGACATGGGGAGGTGGCTCTTCCACAACTTTAAGCAGAGCGTTTGCAGCTCCGGGTCCAAGTTGGTGGGCCTCATCAATAATGTAAATCTTGTATCGCGATGAAACGGGAGAGAAGAAAGCCTTATCGCGCAGATCGCGAGCATCATCTACAAGTCCATGAGTTGCTGCATCCAGCTCCATAACATCAATTGAGCCCGGGCCATTTGCAACCAGATCTGTACAGGATTGGCAGGTGCCGCACGGAGTTGGGGTAGGACCTTTTTCACAGTTGAGCGAGCGCGCCATGATTCGGGCGCTTGAGGTTTTGCCGCATCCACGCGGACCGCTAAATAGATATGCGTGGTGGATTGATCCAGAAGCTAAGGCGTTGGAGAGGGGCACGGTGACATGCTCTTGCCCAATAACCTCAGCGAAGGTTGAAGGGCGATACTTTCTATATAGAGCGAGTGACACCGTTCTCCTTTTTATAGGGATCCTCCGTGCACCCGCCAGAGCGCACCTACCCTTGCTACCTTCCGGTCCT
>CAIZHC010000009.1 GCA_903932705.1 uncultured Actinomycetes bacterium
CAGCGACTGTCGTTGCGGCAGATTTCTTCGTTGCTTCGATTACGGCAAGGTCGCGGGTTGAGGCCTTAACTACCCCATCATCATTTGCGATGCGCTCCAACTCGTGGCTTTCCAGACCAACATGAACCACACCATCGATAAGAGCAATCGTTGCTGGAACGGCGCCGGCTGCCCGAACAATCTCCTCAACTTCTCGCGCTACTTCGAGGTTGCGAGGGCGGGGAAGTCCGTGGCTGATGATTGTGGATTCCAGCGCAACGATTGGCTTTCCAGCCTGCTTCGCTGCGCTGACTTCTGAAGAAAAATTAATCATGCTGCAGTTTAGAAGGCCACCAGACTTTTGGCCCAATGCTGTGAACCAGCGCTGGGACCAGGATTGAGCGGACAAGAAGGGTATCGAGCAGAACGCCGAATGCGACGGCGAAGCCAAGTTCGGCCAAGAAGACCAGCGGCAAGATGCCGAGCACGCTGAAAGTCGCAGCCAAGACAATTCCTGCGGAGGTGATAACACCACCAGTCACAGTCACGCCCTTGGTCATTCCAGCTCGGGTGCCAGATTTGATGGTCTCCTCGCGTACCCGAGTCATCAGGAAGATGTTGTAGTCGATACCCAGCGCCACCAAGAAGACGAAGGCGAAGAGCGGGAAGGATGAATCTTCACCGGCGAAGTGGAACATGTGGTGGAAGACAATCGAACATGCACCGAGGGTCGCGTAGTAGGAAATCACCACAGACCCTAGGAGCAGAAGCGAAGCTGCGATAGATCGCAACAAGAGCCCCAAAATAATCGCAATCAGTAGCAAGATCACCGGAATGATGACTTTTTGATCGTGACGGGTTGCAGCATCGATGTCGTAGTAAACAGCGGTGGTACCACCAACAAGGGATGTCGCATCAATCGCATGTACTGAAGAACGAATTGGTGGAATCAATTTAATGGCAGAGGCCGTATCTGGCCCGTAAGCCAGTGTGACGTTGAGGAGTTCCTTGCCAGCCACAACCTTCGCTTCAGTACTTCCTGGAGCCGTTGGTTGTGGAGTTACATCACTTACTCCCTTTATTGAGAGCAACTTAGATGTAACACCCTGGACCTTATCTGCACTTACAACAACTTGAGTTGGTTGACCTTGTCCACCAGGGAAGTAGGTTGTCAACTGTTCTTGTCCAATAACTGAATCTGTGCGCTTAGTAAATGACTGCGCGGTTGACAAGCCGTTGGGATGAAGTGTTGATGCAAATGCAGCGAGAATTACAAGTACAAGAATTGCAGCAGACCAATACTTGCGTGGACTTCGTTCTGTTGACTTAGCAACCTTCGACCAGATACCTGTGAGCTTCTCATCTTCAGTGTTGTGCTTTGGACGCTTCGGCCAGAAGATCCAACGACCGAAGAGAACGAGAAGTGCAGGAAGCAAAGTCAAGATTGTGACCATTGCGCAGACAATTCCAATTGCACCGACAGGTCCAAGACCGCGGTTGTTTGTAAGTTGTGAGAGCAATAGAACGAGCAAGCCAAGTGCGACGGTTGTTCCAGAAGCAATAATCGGTTCAACAACTCCGCGCCAGGCCACCTTCATTGCATCTACACGATGCTCATAGTTATGAAGTTCTTCGCGGTAACGCGCAATCAATAGGAGCGCGTAATCGGTTGCCGCACCAAGTACCAACACAGAGAGAATTCCTTGTGACTGGCCATCCAAGGTGATGACGTTGTGTTTGGCGAGTTCGTAAATGACTCCACCTGCTAGGGTCAGAGCAAAACCTGCAGAGATGAGAGGCAATATCCAAAGAACTGGAGAGCGATAAACGAAGATCAAAATTATTGCAATGACTCCACCAGTTACCAAGAGCAAGCTGGAATCAAGACCGCTAAATGCATCGAAGAGATCTGCGAAGAGTCCACCAAGTCCGGTGGTGTGTGTTACAAATCCATTAGCGGTGGCATATTGCGTTGAGTAATAACGAATAGTGGTGACGATTGCCGGAAGAACTGGCTTCTTGCTCGGCAAGATATCGCCAGCCGATTTGGAATCAAGTGGGACGTTTGCCAAAATCGCATCGTTCTTCGCTGACGGGAATGCGCCAATCTGTGCGCCTGGTGCTAGATATTTAGAGATAGGAATTGAGATTGGATTTCCGTTGGCATCTTTAATGAGTTGGCCTTTGGAATCCACTAGCTCCTTAGAAACCAAGCCCTGCACAAATACATTTGCCGAGGCAACCTTCGCCGCATCAGCTTTACCTTCAAAGAGAATGAGTGTGGGGAATTGATTGTTGATGGTGTTATCGGAGAACTTCAAAATGGCGTCAGATGCCTTTGAGGATTCAACCCCGGCTGGTAAGAACTTTGAATTGTCGTTCTTTTGAACCGTGGATAGGTTGCCAAAGAGTGGCCCGGTTGCGCTGCTGATGAAGAGCCAGAGAATGGCTACGACCGAGGCGGCAAAGACCAGGCGACGGTGAGAGCGCGTTGTGGTGGATTTATCTGACACGGATTTCCCCTTTTGTTGATGAACGGGGTAATCCTAAAGAGGCTTTAAAAGGTATGCAATTAGGGCTTACTACCAACTAATTCTTGGTGCTAGCCCCAACAAAAAAGAAACTATCAAAAAGTTTTATCAGGATTTTGATCCAATCATTAGGGTCTAAATGGATATTGGACATTCCATCAAGTATCCGACCAATGAAGGAAGACTGCATCAAGATGGAGACAGACCTGGAATCCATCTCGGGATCAGCCCAACCCTTATCGAGACATATTTGGTAAGCCTTCATCCACTCTTGAGTTATGCCCTCCTGAATGTCATGTAATTTTTCGCGAAGTTTTGGTTGAGAAGCTGCACTATGAATTATCCCTACGCGTTGTCTTAACGCGCTTTGGGAAAAATGAGATGATCTATTTTTAATAAATGCGTGCATCTCTGATTTTGCAGTTTCTAAATCTGTCGCTGATTCAATCACCTTGACCAATTGTGAGGTGATTTGCTGCAGAAATCCTCGGTATATCTGAATCTGAGCAGTTTCAATCAGATCATCAAAATCTGCAAAGTGATGATAGAGCGGTCCACGAGATATTCCACTTCGCATTAAAACATTTTCAGATTTAATATTGTTGTAAGAGGTAGTTTTGAGCATCTCAATAACAGTGTCCACCAACTTCTGCGCCGTTGGGTGTAGTGGCGGCTCCTGGGTGAATTCCATTTTTTCACCCTACTCCTAAGTTATGGGTAAATAACTAGGCTTTAGGTCTCACGCTTCTAGTTGCAAATGATTTGCAGCGCTCTTAACGATGTTCACGAGCGTACCCACATGAGCGATGCCGACAGTAACTTCATCACCTGTCGACAAGTTAAACTCCATGCTTGGCACCAACCCCGTACCGGTACTCAAAATGACACCTTGCGGAAAGTCCAGATGAAGAAATAGATAGCTCACAAGGTCTTCAAAGGTACGGTGCATCTCACGCGTAGAGGTGACCCCGTCCCAAACCAAATTCCCCCCTCTTGTAACGGCGACAGAGATTTCTAAATTGTAAATATCTGAAATTTGATCAATTGGGACAAATCCCGGGCCTAACGCACACGAACCTGCGTAAATCTTTGCTTGTGGTAAGTAAAGGGGATTCTCTCCTTCAATGCTTCGAGAGGAAACGTCATTGCAAATAGTTACTCCCACTATCTCGCCATAAGAATTGCAGACAAGAGCTATCTCCGGTTCAGGTGCATTGATAGCGGAATCACTTCGAACTCCAATTGACTCACCAGGTCCTACAACTCTCCATGCGACGCTCTTAAAGAAGAGTTCTGGTCTGGCTGCGTCATACACGCGCGAGTAAACATCAGGTTGATCGCTCTCTTCCTCGCGAGCAGCACGTGAGCGCTTATATGTAACGCCAGCCGCCCACACTTCCGTAAGCGCATCAACTGGAGGAAGTAATCGAGAAACTTCAGCGATAGCAGCGTTCTGTAAAGCTTCTTTGATTGTCGAGAGGAGTGGTGCTTTTTCTAGAGTTAATAATTGAGCCAGGTTTTCAACTGATAACAAATGAGCGGTTGAATCACCTTGTTCCCGAACGCCAACCTTTACATCCCCGTTATTGTCAATGAATCGAATTACTTCGTGCGTCATATCTGTTCCGCCTTATCGCTTTTTGAAAATCGGTTTGCGCTTCTCTTTAAATGCATTTCTTCCCTCATCAGCATCTTCGGTGGCGAGGCAAATCACCTGGAGATCGCGTTCGTAGGCGATGGCATCTTCTCTGCTCATGCTAAAGGCCGCGCGTATATTGCTCTTAGCACTCTCGGCAGCAATTGGTGCGTTTGAAGCGATTTGCTCTGCAATCGCTACCGCTCTTCCTTGGAGTTCAGCCGATGTAGTTCTCTCGGAAATAAGTCCCCA
>CAIZHC010000010.1 GCA_903932705.1 uncultured Actinomycetes bacterium
ATGATTGAACGAGCGGTAACTGGGCTACTTAACAAAATCAGATAGTTGAATCTTGCCCATCTGCTGCATGATGCCCATGTTCTGCTGAGCTTTCGCAGGATCTGGATGGCCTAAGAATTCACCCATTTGGAATGGAGTTACCTGCCAACTTACGCCCCATTGATCCGTGCACCAGCCACAACGACCGGGTTCTCCCCCAGCAGTAATTGCATCCCACACGCGATCTGTCTCCTCTTGCCCATCTACTTGAATAGCAAGAGAGATTGAATTATTAAAAGTATCCCCGCCCGGAACGTTCATGCCTACGAGGGTGTGGCCATAGATGCTGAACTCCGCAATAAAGAGGTGTTCATTAGTCAGACTCTCCTCCGCAACGCTCATACCTTCGCCGAAGGTCGCTTTATAAAATTTAAGTGCATCTTGCAATCCGCTGTTGAACCAGAGAAATGTTTTAAGAGTGGATGGCTGAGTCATGCCGATATTCTGCCCTAAAAGGACTCTTAACACATTAACCTGCGGTGATGGAATCAATGCATGTGAAATTAGAAGCGCTCACGGTTGAAAGAATTCCAGAGTTATTTAGCGCGATAGGAACTGATCCAGAGGTATATCAATGGTTACCATTTTCAACACCTTCGGATCTCAATGAGTTTTCAAAGATATTCCAGAACTTTGTCGATGAATCTGCTTCTGGAAAGCGAGTGGCATTCGCTGTTGTTCTCAAAGCAACCAACTTAGCAATAGGAACCACCTCATTCCTAGATATAAATCCAGCTCATCAATCCATCGAAATCGGCTCCACCTTTTACGCTAAGGAGTATTGGCGTTCATTTGTAAATACCGAATGTAAATTGATGATGCTTTCTGAAGCATTTGAAGTTCGCGGTGTAGAAAGAGTCACGCTTAAAACCGACTCCCAGAATCAACGTTCGCGTAATGCAATCTTGCGCCTAGGTGCTTTATATGAAGGTATCTTGCGACATCACATGTTGCGACCAAATGGCACCTGGCGCGACTCCGCCTACTTCTCCATCCTGAGAGAGGAATGGCCCGCGGTCAAAGCCAATCTTCTTTCGAAATTAGAGAACGCATCAACAGCTTGAAATCTCTTAATCCCACACAGCGCTCCGGTCTTGCCTTTGCATTCCTAGGAGTCTTGCTCTTCTCAGCCTCGCTCCCCTTTACAAAATTGGCTCTGCAAAGTTTTGATCCGCTCCTTACCGCATTTGCAAGACCCATCATCGCCTGCACAATCGCCATCCCTTTAATGCTGTACAAAAAAGTTCCTGCACTCCCTAGGGAGTTATGGCGACCCATGGCCTTCACAACTTTAGGCGCAGTCTTCGGTTGGCCGATTTTGATTGCGCTGGCACTGCAGAAATCTACCTCTGCACATGTCGCAGTAATTGCCGCGGTCATGCCGCTGGTTACAGCTTTCATCGCTCTTTTGAAATATCGCAGGCGAGTCAGCACCCAATTTTGGATTGCATCTTCACTTGGAACCACACTCCTGGTTCTCTTCGCCCTCAGTCGAGGTGGCGCAAAAGGTGAGAACGGAATTGCGGACATCCTTACCGTCGGTGCAGTTCTTGCCTCCTCTTATTGTTATGTTGAAGGTGCGGGATTGACTTCACATATGCCGGGTTGGCAAGTGATTTCCTGGATCGTGGTTTTAGGTGCTCCATTAAGTCTGATTGGCGCGCTCGTAACCTTTGTGCACACCAATCATTCATATCACTTTCACTTCAACGCTCTCCTTGGCCTTCTGGCCATCGGCTATTCCTCAATGTATCTAGGATTTTTTGCTTGGTACCGTGGATTGAAAGATTTAGGTGTTACTCACGGGTCACAAGTACAACAGCTACAAGCAATCATGACTCTTGGCTGGTCAGCGTTGCTTCTTCATGAGCACATCTCCTTCACAACAATTACTGCTGCCATCGGCATCGTGCTCTGCGTGCTCTGGGCAATCACCACTGCTAATTCAGTTTGAGTGCTGCCCCTAGCCGTACCAATCAGTAGGCCTTAGGCGAGACCTTAAGTTTTGAGAGTGAATAGACGCGAAGACTTAGATTTACCAATCATCATCCAAGGTGGAATGGGCATAGGTGTTTCATCTGCACCAATGGCTTGCGCAGTTGCAAATACTGGACAACTTGGAGTTGTTTCCGGAACAGCAATTGATTCCGTACTCGCGAGAAAATTACAAGATGGCGATTCATCAGGTGAAATTCGATGGGCACTCTCAAGATTCCCAGATCAAGAGACTGTTGCTGAAGTACTTGAACGCTTCTTCGCTCCGGGTGGCCGTGCCGATGATAAAAGTTATCTCGATGTACCGAAATTAAGTCTTAGCCCGACTCCCTTTGCTTCTAAGATGTTGATCGTCGCAAATTTTGTTGAGGTAACTCTTGCTAAGAGATACACCGATGGTTTAATCGGAATTAATTTCCTCGAGAAGATACAACTTGCCACACCCGCATCGGTATTCGGCGCGATTCTTGCCGATGTTGATTTCATCTTGATGGGTGCAGGAATTCCAGCAGATATTCCTCAACTCATTACCGATCTCTTGAGCGGCGAGAAAGTTCAATTCAAGATAAAAGTTGAGGGAGCAGATAAAGCTCACCTACTTTCATTTGATCCAAAATTAATCAAAAATGTGGATTTCCCTGCGCTCAATCGTCCAAATTTCCTAGCCATTGTCTCTTCACATATCTTGGCCAACTATTTAGCGAGAGATGAAGCCACGCGGCCAGATGGATTTGTTATCGAAGGACCTACGGCAGGCGGACATAACGCTCCTCCACGATCCAAAGAACACATTGCGGAAGATGGTCAGGTAACTTTTAGCGAGAAAGATATGGCCGATATCGAGAAGGTGAAGGCAGTTGGCTTACCTTTCTGGCTCGCCGGCGGGTTTGGTACTCCGGAAAAAGTTAAAGAGGCAATCGCACTCGGTGCCGTCGGAGTCCAAGTTGGTTCTCTCTTTGCACTCGCTAAGGAATCTGGAATCACAGATGATTTGCGGGAGGCTGTTCTAGCTGAAATAACCCAAGGCACCCTTGAAGTTCGCACTGAACCTAAGACTTCAGCAACCGGCTTTCCATTCAAGGTAGTAGAGATTAATGGAACCGCAACAGACCCTGAGGTTTACGATGCTCGAGATCGCAAATGCGACCTTGGATACCTTCGCTCACCATTCTTGCGCCCCGACGGTGGAGTTGGGTATCGATGCAGCGGAGAACCAATCAAAACCTTTGAATTCAAAGGTGGCGCGGTCGGTGAAGCTGAAAATGTGAAATGTCTCTGCAATGCGCTCATGGCAAATATTGGATTAGGACAAGTTCGTTGGGGCACCTATCACGAACCTGCCCTACTTACACTTGGTTCAGATCTCTCTGGCGCCGCTCAACTCAGTGAGATGCACAGTGGATGCTGGAGCTCGGAAAATGTAATCGAGTACCTCACTTCAGCACTCTAAGAGAGTTATGAGCGAGGGTGCGAGAAGAGCAACCCAACTGCAAGCAAAACAATTCCTGCTGCCGATATTCCAGTCAGCACTCGTCGAACTTTAGGTCGAGCTAAGAAAACAGCTGCTCTATCGACCGCCAAGATCAGCGTTGTGTACCAACCAAACGAAACGGTAGCCTGCACGCAACTGAGAATGAAAATACCCCATCCCAACGAGAAGTGATGCGGAACAAATTGCGGAATGAAAGCCACTGCAAAGACTGCTGCCTTCACATTGGTTAGATTTGTAAATAGCCCAAGGCGAAATGCCGCCACCGCATCCGTCTTTGCACCAGTCTCAACGTCAAACTTTCCAAATTCCTTACGAAGTTGAATCAGAGTTTGCACCGCCAGACCTAACAAGAAGAGAACTCCAAGATATTTCAAGATGTTAAAGGCGGTATGCGATTTGGCAAATATCGCTGAAAGTCCCACAGCAGAGAGCGCTCCCCAAATTATCAAACCAGAGGAATTGCCAAAGACTGAGTAGAAAGCTGCTCTCTTGCCACCGATTAAACTTTGTCGCAAGACCATAGCGACTCCCTGACCGGGAACTACTGCAAGTAAAAGAGCTGTGAGTGCGAAAGCAGGAATGATTTGAAGCAATTGCAACCCTGAGTTCATAGGGTAAAGGTACCCGTATCGCTACTTGCGCCACTAATATTTACGAGTGATTGAGATACGCGAGCTCCATACCCTTCAAGAACAATTCCATGCTCGCATGATTTTCGACTCCGTCTGGCCCGCAGACAATGAAACTCAGATAACGTCTAACATGTTGCAGGCAATGGTCCATGCCGGAAGTTACCTTGTTGGTGTCTTTGATGGAGCAAAGGTAGTTGGAGCATCATTCGCCTTCCCTTCAATCGAACCAGAAATTCATTTGCATAGTCATATGACCGCTTTTATAGATTCACATCGCGATCAGGGTTTAGGTACCGCCGTCAAAATGCATCAATGGGCATGGGCAAAAGATCGCGGCTATAAATCAATAACGTGGACTTTCGATCCGCTAGTTCGGCGCAACGCTCGACTAAACATTCTCAAACTCGGAGCTGACTTGATCTCGTATCAACCAAATTTCTATGGAAATATGGCCGATGAACTCAATAACGGCGATGAATCAGATCGCATCATGGTGCGCTGGGATACAACCAAGGAAATGCCTGCTCCGCGCCAAGAGATAGTTGACCCTCCTTATGATGCGGAGCTAATTGCGCTCCCCCAAGATATCGTTGCAATCAGGCAGAGCGATCCAAGTAAGAGCCAGGAATATCGCCTGCAGGTTCGCGAAGCATTCCTTCAGGCATTTGAGGATGGAAAGAAAGTTATCGGCTTCTCCGCGCACAACGAATATGTATTGGAGTAAGTATGAAAATCGCTGAACTAGAACTGCGAACTATAAATCTTCCACTTGTGCGCCCGTTCAGGACTTCATTCGGTACTCAAACTGCGCGTGAAGTACTCATTCTTAAAGTTACTACAACCGATGGAATTATCGGCTGGTCTGAGTGTGTAGCGATGTCAGAACCTCTCTATTCACCAGAGTATGTCGCAGGCTCCTTGGATCTGATGCGTCGATTCCTTATTCCGACTCTCGCGCAAGCCGGAGATCTCACCGCTCAAGATGTCGCTCCGCTTCTGGCACCGTTTCTTGGTTCACCAATGGCGAAGGCCACACTTGAAACAGCGCTACTCGATGCCCAGTTGCGTATCGAAAATCGAAGCCTCGCCGATTTCCTTGGCGCTAATAAGAGAAAGATTCCCTGCGGCGTATCTGTAGGAATAGCGCCATCAATCGACGCACTTGTCGAGGAAGTCAGTGGTTACATTTCCGATGGGTATAAGCGCATCAAGTTAAAGATTGAGCCAGGTTGGGATCTAGATCCGGTAGGTGAGATTCGCAGACTCTGGCCCGATATCCCATTACAGGTTGATGCCAACCAGGCTTACAGCCGCGGTGATGGAGAGCTACTTGCTGGTCTCGATAAATTTGAATTGCTCTTAATAGAACAACCTCTCGATGAGCATGACATCTTGGGCCACGCTCTACTCGCGCAAAGAGTCCAGACGCCAATCTGTTTAGATGAATCAATTACATCGTTGCGTTCTGCCGAAGATGCTCTTGCACTCAAGGCAACAACAGTCATCAACATCAAGCCAGGTCGCGTCGGCGGATATTTGGAAGCCGTGAAGATTCATGATCTCTGTCTTAACGAGGGAATCCCAGTCTGGTGCGGCGGAATGTTGGAAACTGGAATTGGTCGCGCTGCAAATGTTGCCCTAGCCGCGCTTCCAGGATTCACATTGCCTGGAGATACCTCGGCTTCAAGTCGCTTCTTCCATCAAGACATCACCGATCCATTTGTGATGGAAGATGGTTTCTTACATGTACCGCAAGGAATCGGAATAGGCGTAACACCCCACCTTGATTTCCTAGATTCAATTACCTCTCACAAAGAAGTTATTGCTCTCTAGCTCCAGTGCTCTACGTGTGCTAACGAGTTAGCGAAGATAAGTGGTGCATCAAAATCCATTGTCGCGACGTGATAACTATTCGTTAACTCGATGCGCTGCCCAGAGATACTTGCAATCTCAGACATGATGATATTTGAATTTGAAATCGGTAATACGTGATCATCAACGCTATGGAATAGAAGAGTTGGACAGGTTACGCTGGCGAGATTAGCGCGCGTTACTTTCAACATCTTGTTAAGTTGGACGACACCTTTAGTTGGAAGCATGTCATAGCCCCACTCAGTTACATCTGGCTTCTTGATGTCATCGCCCACTGAGGAACGACCAGGTTGCAACATCGCAAGGACTGGCGCGAACTTGATGAGGTTTCCCGGAATATGAATCATTGGATT
This sequence comes from uncultured Actinomycetes bacterium, assembly GCA_903932705.1. Taxonomy (GTDB): domain Bacteria; phylum Actinomycetota; class Actinomycetes; order Nanopelagicales; family Nanopelagicaceae; genus PALSA-747. Next base: position 6,384 of record CAIZHC010000010.1, read on the forward strand.
CACGAGGCAAATCCCAGCGAGCTCATTGTTCTCTGCAACATTGAGCGTGGTTCCACCGCCCATGGAGAGTCCAAAGACAAAAACTTTGCGACAAATTCCCTTTAACTTATCTATCTCAACTTGAACTCGTGCTGGCCACTCCTGCCACTTCACCTTGTTGAGATCTTGCCACTCTGTAGCGTGACCAGGAAGGCGAGGAACGGAGACGGTATAACCGCGCTCCTCAAAGTAGGCAGCCCACGGACGCATGGATGCGGGTGATCCAGTGAAGCCATGGACGAAGACAATTCCAATATCAGCGTGTTCTTTGCCAGGAGCGAAGTAATCTTCAAGCCAGCCGGCTGGTGCATTGCTAGTTGCCATACCTCAATCTAAGTCCCCGACTCGGGTATCGTCCACCTTGATGTTCACCCCACTTTTCTTCCTCAAAGTGATTATGGCCCCCATCATCGTTCTCTCGGTCAGTTATCTGCAGCGCCGATTCGGAGATCGTTTTGGTGGTTGGTTGATTGGCCTTCCCATAACCACTGGTCCCTTCATTTTTATTATCGCGATTCAAGAGGGAATCAATTTCGCCGGCCATACCGCGCGCGGAGTTTTATTAGGGCAAATCGCTCTTATTGTTTTCTGCTTGGCCTATGCCTACGCCGCTTTGAATTTCTCGTGGCAGGTGGCGATTGTGCTGGGAACGGTGGCATGCGTTAGTACTGGCTTCCTGGTTACATCGCTCAAGATTTCAATCTGGATTACCGCTCCCGCTCTAGTGATCATCTGGTTAGTTGCGATGAAGATGTGGCCCAAAACCTCCATGCCCACCTTGAAACTCTCTCCCCCGCAATGGGAACTCCCCGTTCGAATCCTGGTGACGTTAGTTCTCTTAATTTCCCTGAGCGCACTCGCTCCACATGTTGGAGCTAAAGCCGCTGGAGCAATGTCTACCTATCCAGTGATTGCATCTGTCCTCGGTGCTTTCAACCAACGTCGCTTCGGTGCTAGCGCCACGGTTTCCACGCTGCGCGGACTTATGCAAACCCTCCCCATAACTATGGGAATTATTTTTGCTCTTGGATTGATTCTCCGCTGACCGCTGTCAGATATGTCGCGTAGCCTTCAACCATTATGGAGAACTTGCCGCTACACCAGACAACATTTGTTGTGGTGGATTTAGAGACAACAGGCGGAAGTCCACATGCGGGTGCAGTTATCACCGAAGTTGGCGCGGTAAAAGTTCGCGGCGGTGAAGTCCTTGGTGAGTTCAAGAGTTTTGTTAATCCGCTCGCCCCCATTCCCGTTTTCATCACCGAACTCACAGGCATTGATAATGAGATGGTTCGACTCGCCCCGATTATTGATGAGGTTTTTCCAACTTTCCTAGAGTTCTGCGGATCCGCCGAAGAGACAGTTCTAGTAGCTCATAACGCCCCATTTGATATTGGTTTTCTGCAAGCTGCGAGCCGCGAATTGGAATATCCATGGCCTAAATACAAGGTGATTGACACTGTTCGATTGGCTCGCGCCGTGCTTACTCGGGATGAAGTTCTCGATTGCAAACTCGGAACCCTCGCTGCTTTTTTCAATACTCAAGTAACCCCTACTCACAGAGCTCTTGATGATGCGCAGACAACCGTGGAAGTGCTTCACGCACTCTTCGAGCGCCTGAGTGGATTTGGGGTTCAGAACTTTGGAGAACTCGAAAAGTTCTCTCGAAAGAAGATTAAGCGAGAACCTAGGCTGATTTAAATTGTTGTGTGAATAGCGCCCACTCTTTTAACGTTTCGCGAGCTGAACCGGAATCGACTGCCGCACTCGCCGCTGCATATCCCTCGGCTAATTGCTCAGTGATTGATTTAGAAAAATCTGCCCTGAAAGCGGCGATGGCTGCGGCGGCATTTAGAAGAACGGCATCGCGAGCCGGGCTCTTCTCCCCTTCGAATATTCTTAAAGTGACTGCCGCATTGAATTCGGCATCTCCACCAGCCAGAGTTTCAATAGGCGCATAGGCGATTCCAAGGTCTCGTGGATCAAAGCGCTCTAGTTTCTGCTCTCCGTTATTGATCTGCATGATCTGAGTCGTAGTGCTCAAGGTGATTTCATCGATTCCATCATCGCCACGGAACAAGAATCCTTCAGCCCCTCGCTTACTCAACACATCGGCCATGATGGGCATAACTCGAGCCTTGCTCACGCCAATCGCTACAGCCGCTGGCTTCGCCGGATTGGCTAGAGGTCCCAGGATGTTGAAGACCGAGGCCTGACCGAGCTCCTTACGAGCCGGGGCGGCAAAACGCATGGCTGGGTGGAATTTAGGGGCGAAGCAGAATCCGATGCCAACTGCCTCAACACAGGCGGCTACTTGAGCGCCATCAAGGTCGATATTGACCCCCAGGGCCTCCAGCAGGTCTGCTGCTCCTGATTTTGATGAGGCGGCTCTAGCCCCATGCTTTACAACGGTTGCGCCAGCAGCCCTAGCGATGATCGCCGCAGTGGTCGAGATATTGATGGTATTCGCGCCATCCCCACCTGTACCGACGGGATCTACAGCTCTTTGGGAGATGGAGATTGGCGCACAATGTTGATACATGACCCCTACAAAAGCTTCGACCTCTGTGGCTGTCTCACCCTTCGCTTGGACACCTAAAAGAAAGGATTTGATGGTCTCCTTCTCGGCCCGGTCGCCCAGAATCTCACCCATCGCCCATTGGGCTTGAAGTGCGCTGAGGTCTTCATGGTCGGCCAATTGGGCAATGATTTGATCCCAAGAAATCGCGCTATTTTCCATGTATTCCATGGCGAAATCCTATCTTTCGCGTGATAAGACTCACCCGCGATTGCCACGCCCAACTTGAGCCCCATTACTTAAAAAAGGGTGAAATCGGGAATAATGCGCCCGTGACCACACTAGAAGCCCCGGCCAAGAACAACCGCCCCAATTTGGTGGCAGTAGGCACCATCGTCTGGCTCTCTTCGGAGCTGATGTTCTTCGCAGCACTATTTGCAATGTACTTCACCACTCGCGCCGTTCAAGGTCCAAATCTTTGGCTTGAATCAACAGGGATGCTCAATGTGAAGTTTGCCGCGATTAACACGACCGTGCTCGTTCTCTCATCAGTAACCTGTCAGTTCGGCGTATTCGCCGCCGAGCGTTTTCAAGGGCGCCGTAGCGGCCCTCTCTACAAGTTCTCACAATGGGGAATGCGCGAGTGGTTTGCACTCACATTCTTAATGGGTGCCTTCTTCATCGCTGGTCAGATTTACGAATATGCCAACTTGGTTCGAGATGGACTTTCACTTTCATCCCGTGCATATGGCTCAGTCTTTTACATAACAACAGGCTTCCACGGCTTACACGTAACAGGTGGATTACTTGCCTTCCTCGTTGTGCTCATTCGCGTGGCTAAGGCTCGCAAGTTCGGACACTCCCAAGCAACAACTGCAATTGTGGTCTCGTACTACTGGCACTTTGTGGACATTGTTTGGATCGCCCTCTTCTCGACGATCTACTTGATTAAATAGGAGCTATCAGTGAAACGTATCTCTAGCTTCCGACGTCATCGCATTGCTGGCCCAATTCTGGTCGTCGCTGCACTCTTCACGATTGGTACCGCATTCGTTGCGGCATCAGCGCTCCCAAGTGCGCAATCAACGATGACAACCGGAACATCAACTTTGGTTTCAGAGGGTAAGGCAATCTTCCTTCGCGGTTGTTCTTCGTGTCACGGATTACATGCAGAAGGTGGCTCAATCGCTCCTTCACTCATTGGTGTTGGTTCGGCTTCTGTTGACTTCCAAGTCGGAACAGGTCGCATGCCAATGGCTGATATGAGTCAACAAGCAATGCAGAAGAAGCCGGTCTATAACGCCCAAGAAACAGCGGCTTTGGCTGCTTATGTCTCATCTTTGGCACCTGGACCATCTTCAGTTACCAATGAATCTTTAACATATGAGCGTGATGGAAACTCCGCTCTCGGTGGTCAGCTCTTCCGCACAAACTGCGCAATGTGTCACAACTTTGCGGGTCAAGGTGGAGCGCTAACCAACGGTAAGTACGCACCATCTTTGATGGGTGTTGAACCTAAGTACATCTATGAAGCAATGGTCACTGGCCCACAGTCAATGCCTAAGTTCACGGATGCAACAATCACACCTCAAGAGAAGCTCTCCATTATTAAATGGCTACAAGCTGCAAATCATGAACAGAATCAAGGTGGTGCTTCACTTGGCCGCGTTGGCCCAGTTACCGAAGGTCTCCTTGGTTGGGTTCTTGGTCTTGGTCTCTTAATCGGCGCAGCCGCATGGCTCGCAATGAAAGCGAAATAACATGAGCAATCAGATCGAACGTTTCCAAGATCCTGGACTACCAGAGCATGTGCATCGCAATGCTGATGTAGATCCAAAAGCCGAAAAGCGCGCCGAACGACAGGTTGCTGTTCTCTTCTTGCTCTCAGCTGTCGGAACTGTTCTTACTATCGCCTCTTACATCTTCATCAAGAGCGACAAGTACACATATCTGCCAGTCATGGGAAGCACAAATATTCAACAACTCTTTCTCGGTATTGGATTGACTGCGTCGACTCTCTTTATCGGTCTTGGTGCAATCCAATGGGCGAAGAAGTTAATGCCCGACCAAGAAGTAATTGCAGAGCGTCATGAATTTCGTTCTGAAGAATCTGATCGCGAAGATTTCGTCGCGACCCTGAAGGAGTACGGCGGATCTGCTGGACTTGGTCGTCGTAGTTTGATCAAGCGAAGCATGGGAGTTGCCCTCGGCCTAGTTGGCCTATCACCCCTCGTTCTATTGCGCGATACCGGTCCGCTACCAAAGAAGTTCTTTGAGACAAACTCCTGGGCTGCAGGAACAAAGCTTTTGCTCGATCCTTCTGGCACGCCAATCAAAGCATCTGACCTTGAAGTTGGAGCAGTTGCTCAAGTTCTTCCAGAACTTCCTGCCGGAACTGAACGAACTCTTGAGAACACGGGTAAAGATGCAGTTCTCTTAATTCGTCTTCGTCCAGAGGATTTCAACTTAGATGCAGAACGCCTCTCATGGACGCATGAAGGCATCATCGCCTTCTCAAAGATTTGTACCCATATGGGTTGCGCTGTTGCTCTCTACGAACAACAGACCCACCACCTGCTCTGCCCTTGCCACCAATCAACATTCGATGTGACTCGCGCCGCCAAAGTTATCTTTGGACCAGCAGCTCGCCCACTTCCACAGTTGGCAATCACAGTTGATGCAGATGGCTACTTGGTCGCTAAGCAACCATTCACTGTTCCAGTTGGTCCAAGCTTCTGGGAGCGGAACTCATCTAATGGATAACTCACTACTAACTAGCATGGGTGATAAATAATGAAGAAGAGCGTGAAGGTTGCTGGAGCAACCGCTAACTATGTAGATGAGCGCACTGGCGCAGCTAAATGGTTAAAGAAGAACCTCACCAAGGTCTTCCCTGATCACTGGTCTTTCATGCTTGGCGAGATTGCGCTTTACTCATTCGTCATTCTTCTCTTGACCGGAACCTTCCTTACTTTCTGGTTTGATCCATCACAACGCGAAGTTGTTTACAACGGTTCATACCTTCCACTCTCGGGTGTGCACATGTCTGCTGCATATGACTCCACCTTGCATCTCTCATTTGATGTTCGCGGTGGTTTGCTTATGCGACAGATCCACCACTGGGCAGCCCTTATCTTTATGTCAGCCATTGTGGCTCACTTGTTCCGCGTCTTCTTTACCGGTGCATTCCGTAAACCACGCGAATTTAACTGGTTAATCGGTGTCGGACTCCTCACCTTTGGAATTGTTGAAGGCTTCTTGGGTTACTCACTTCCCGATGATTTGCTCTCCGGCACTGGTATTCGTATCGCCGAAGCAATCTTGCAAGCAATTCCAGTTGTCGGCTCCTACCTCTCATTCTTCGCCTTTGGTGGAGCATTCCCAGGTACTGCCTTCATCCCTCGTATCTTCATCGTGCACGTACTTCTATTGCCGGGTCTCTTCTTGGCGCTCATCACCATCCACTTGATGTTGGTTTGGTACCAGAAGCACACGCAATATCCAGGTCCAGGACGCACAGAGAAGAACGTTGTTGGATACCCACTCATGCCTGTTTACATGGCGAAGGCTGGCGGATTCTTCTTCGTTGTATTTGGCGTAACAGCATTCCTTGGCGCAGTCGCATCTATCAACCCAATTTGGCTCTACGGTCCTTACACGCCCGGTCAGATCTCTGCCGGTTCACAACCTGACTGGTACATGGGTTGGCTCGATGGCTTAGTTCGTGCCGCTCCTCCACTTGAGACACATGCATTCGGTCATACAATCTCTTGGAACATCTTGATTCCTGGTTTGATTGTTCCTGGCATCCTCTTCACCGGAATGGCTCTCTATCCATTCATCGAATCATGGATGACTGGCGATAAGCGCGAACATCATCTCCTTGATCGTCCTCGTAATGCGCCAAACCGCACCGCACTTGGCGTAACAGCTATTGCATTCATCTTGGTCTCA
>CAIZHC010000011.1 GCA_903932705.1 uncultured Actinomycetes bacterium
ATCTGTTCCGATGAGGGAATAGTCAACGTTGTACTGGTTGGCGGGTACTAAATCCTTGTAACCCTTATCCCAAGCCTGCTCAAAAGTATCTTGAAAGACTATGAACTCCAGCTCAGTTCCGCAGAGAGCTAACATGCCGGCGGCATCTAAGCGGGCGAGCTGATTCTTTAATATGGTTCTTGGGGAGACGGAGATTCCATGCTTGTGGTGGTCAACGAAATCTGCAACCACCATCGCCGTACCTTCGTGCCAAGGGAGGTAGCGCAGAGTGTCGAAATCTGGAGAGAGACCCATATCGGCATAACCCGTCTCCCACGAGGAGACGTCATATCCCTGGACGGTATTCATATCTACATCAACGGCGAGGAGATAGTTGCAACCCTCAGTTCCATTCTTGATGGTGTCAGCGACGAAGAAGGGGGCGTGAATTCGCTTTCCTTGAAGTCTGCCCTGCATATCTGTTGCACCGACAACTACCGTGTCGATCTTTCCGCTTGCTACATCTGCCTTTAATTGCTCCAAGGAGAGAGACACACATACCTCCGATAAACCGAACACGAGCGCCCGGATTGATGAATGAAGTGAGGTTACTCGGGGGCATGAACGCGCACAATAGGCGAAGAATTCAGAGAATTGTGGGTTGGGGTTATAGCCCGAAAGTGGGAAAAAATCTCTGAGAAACCACCCCGAGTTCCCTTCCAAATGCATGTGTGACACGGCACACTTCTGTTTAATCCGCGGATTCGCGCCCCCAGCGTTCCTCGGAAATCGGATCACCGACCTAACGGATGGGACGCAAACCTATGAGTAGTTCTCATGATGCAGATGCGAAAAAACTCGCAGAACTTGGCTATAAACAAGAGTTTGACCGCAAATGGTCTGGCTTCAACAACTTCGCAATTTCTTTCTCAATCATCTCAATTCTCTCAGGATGTTTTACAACCTTCGGTCAGGCCTGGAATAACGGCGGACCTGTAGCGATTGCCCTTGGTTGGCCGCTCGTTGCCACCTTCGTAATTCTTGTAGGTCTTTCAATGGCGGAGCTGGTTTCCGCAATGCCTACCGCTGGTGGAATTTATTATTGGTCTCTCAAGCTTGGCCGCCCCATCCACGGATGGATTACGGGTTGGTTGAACTTGATGGGTCTTATTGCTGTAACGGCTGGTGTGGACTTCGGTCTCGCGCTCTTCGCGCAGAATGCCGCTGCTCAGTACTGGCATTGGTTTAACCCAACCAACCTCAAGCAAACCTTCATGATCTTCGTGATCATTCTCGCTCTTCACGTCATCATTAACGTTTACGGCGCCAAGTTGATTCACCAATTCCAAGGTGTCAACGTCTGGTGGCACGTTGTTGGTGTTGCTCTCATTATCGGAATCTTCATTTTCTATCCAACTCACCATGCCACCGCTTCATGGGTATTTACCCATCAGATTAATAATGGTGGTTTTGGAACTGGAAATGGCAAGTTCTGGTGGTACATCTTCCCACTTGGTTTCTTGCTCTCTCAGTACACCCTCACCGGTTTCGATGCATCAGCTCACGTCTCAGAAGAGACCGGCGGCGCATCAACTGAGGCTGCTAAGGGTATTTGGAAGTCCATCGCATACTCCGGTGTTGCTGGCTGGGTAATGCTCCTTGCAATGCTCTTCTCAATCACAGGAGCTCAGGCAGATGCAATCACCAAGGGCGGCGGCTCATCAGGCGCTGTCATCGTGACGGTACTTGGTCTTGGAATCTGGGCCAAGCTTGTCTTTATCATCAGCTGCGTCGGACAATTCCTCTGCGGAATGTCTTGCGTAACTGCTGGTTCTCGCATGCTCTTCGCCTTCTCTCGCGATAAAGCAGTCCCAGGAAATAAGTTCTTCTCCAAGCTTGATAAGAACCGCAACCCATCAAATGCAGCAATCGGACTTGCAACAGCAGCGTTGATCATTACATTGCCTGCTTTGTATGCACCAAAGGGTGTACCTGGATATCCAGTTGCCTTCTTTGCTGTTACATCAATTACGGTAATCGGCCTCTTCACTGCCTTTGCAATTCCTATCTTCTTGCGCTGGCGCATGGGAGATAAGTTTGTTCAGGGTGATTGGAACCTCGGTCGTCACTGGCGTTGGATTGCTCCACTTGCAGTGCTCGAAGTTGCAATTGTTTCGATCTACTTCATCTTGCCTGCAACGCCGGCCGCTATTCCATTCCGTAAGGGATTCTCTTGGACTAGCTTTAACTACACCCCAGTTGCAGTAATCGTCATTCTCGGTGGCGCGCTCATCTGGTGGTTTGCAGGAGCGAAAGACCACTTCAAGGGTCCAGTTCGCACCATCGATATGTAAGCACCGTACTAAGTAGAATTCACCCGTCAGCTCACAAGGCTGGCGGGTGAATTTCTTTTCTCAACTCATTAGAGGGAGCGTTAGATGGCTGGCAGAGTTGAAGGATTGGTTGCAATCGTCACAGGCGCGGGTTCAGGAATCGGTGAGGCGAGTGCAGTTCGATTGGCCGAAGAAGGTGCCATTGTGGTCTGCGCTGACATTAACGAGATTGCGGCGAAGGCGACCGCTGAGATAATTGTTGCAACTGGAGGTAATGCAAGAGCGGCTGCAATTGACATCTCCGATTCAACTGCTTGTAGCTTGTTGGTAAATCAAACTGTCGCAGATTTTGGAAGTATAGATATTTTGGTCAACAACGCCGGTGTAAATCTTCCTGGAGTTTTTCATGAAGTAACGAACGAAACGATTGATCGCACGCTAAATGTAAATGTTAAAGGAGCGATGTATTTAACTCGCGCGGCTATTCCTTTTATGCTTGAGAAGGGCAATGGTTCGATAGTTAATATGTCGAGCGTTAATGGATTGGTTTCAGAGCCATACCTCAGCGTTTACTCCGCATCAAAGGGTGCCATCGTTATGTTCACGCGTGGAATCGCCTTGGATTACGCCAAGCAAGGCATACGCTGCAATGCAATTTGTCCTGGGTGGGTTGATACTCCAATCAATCATGCTCATGCCAAGATGCTTGGGGGATTGGACCACGTCTATAAAACTATTGATTCCTTCCAACCTATCGGTCGCCCGGGCACCTCTCGTGAAATTGCAAACCTCGTCCTATTTTTAGCATCGGATGAATCTTCATTTATGACGGGATCTATCGTTTCAGCTGATGGTGGAATGACAGCGCAATAAGAAACTCTTCAGCTCTTAGGGTTGCTCGCTAACTTTTTATATCGCCTTCGTCATACAGAGATTGAAATTACTCAACTCATAGTCACCAAATGCATCAGAGAGAGTAAATCCGCAACTTTCATAAAGTTTGCGAGCAGGTTCGTATGGTGGGTGGCTTCCCGTTTCCAAGCTGACCCGATTTAATCCAACGCTCTTTGCATATTCCACTATGTGGTCGACCATTGCCCTACCCACCCCTTTGCCACGAGAGGCCTGTGCTGTGTGCATAGATTTCAACTCACCATGTCCTGGTTCAAAAACTTTGAGTGCGCCGACTCCAAGCAAAACTCCATCTTCCCTGGCAGCGAATACTGTAATTTCTGGCGCGCGTAATTTTTCAACATCGAGAGCGAAGGAGAATTCTGCAGGCGTAACTTCGTGACAGAAATCCAGATGAGTTTGCAGAAGAGCTCTCACATCGGCTGTGAGTGGATCTTCAATCGCGAAAACGAGAACCATTACTTCAATCCAGCTAAGACTTCTACGCCCCAATTTTGAACAATGGGTTTCCATGTTGCAACTAGAGCTGCTTCTGCTGCAGCCATCTCAGGTTGGATAGTCTGCTTTCCAGAATCTTTAAAGGCGTTATCTGCTTCAGCTTCCCACCACTTGACTACTTCAAGGTCTATCTCAGGATGGAATTGCACGCCGTAGGTATTGCTTCCAATTCGATAAATTTGATTCTGGCATAACTCACTGGAGGCTAAAAGAGTTGCGCCTTCTGGAAGGACAGTTACTTGATCCTCGTGCCATTGGGCGACTGGAGCAGGCGCGCTTAAATTGAAGATCGAATCGGCTACTTCGTTTCGCCGGATTTCGTAAATTCCAACTTCTCCAACCTCGGCCCGCTCTACGCGGCCACCACCGGCAACTGCAAGAAGTTGCGTGCCAAGACAGATTGCAAAAATCGGTATATCTCGATCAATAGCGTCTTTCAATAGCTCACGCTCTGGAGCAAGCCAAGGGTGGAGGTGATCCTCGGTTGCGTTCATATGTCCCCCGAGGGGGAGAAGGGCCGCGATGTGTGAGGGCACTGAGGTTGGAACTGAATCGCCGGCATAGGCGCGCAGCACTTGAATTTCAAAACCTAACTCTTCTAGCCATTGGCCGACTAAATGTGGTGCATCAGTCTCGTCATTTTGAATGGCGAGAATTATTGGTTGTGCTTGCGCCATGCCTTAGTAAGAGGTGACCGGACAGGTGAGAGTGCGCGTGATTCCAGGAACTGCTTGCACCTTCGCGAGTACTCCGCGGCCTAGCTCTTCCATGCTTGGGGACTCTGCGCGCATGATGACGTCATAAGGACCAGTTACGCCTTCAGCAAGCGTCACTCCAGGAATCTCAGAGATTGCTTTAGCCACACTTGAAGCCTTGCCGACATCGGTCTGAATCAAAATATAAACCTGGACTGACATAGTGACTCCTTCATTACTCGATGGCTAGCGACGGTCTCAACCCGCACTGGCTCTAGGCTACTCCCAGAACCTATCGATAAGGGAAGAGTATTTCTATGGCGAGTGAATCGGAGTTGATCGCAGCGGTTAAGGCGATCTTCGAATCTGCGCCGGATGATCGGGTATTAATAGGTATAGGTGATGACGGAGCAGTAATCGCTCAAGATAAAGGGAAAGTGGTTCTCGCCACAGATATCGCCATCGAAGGAACTCACTTTCATCGCGATTGGTCTTCACTCTTTGAAATAGGCGCCAAAATTACTGCGGCGAACCTAGCGGATATTTATGCGATAGATCGGAAGAGCACACGTCTGAACTCCAGTCACATTACTCGATCTCGTATGCCGTCTTCTGCTTGAAAAAAAAAAAA
>CAIZHC010000012.1 GCA_903932705.1 uncultured Actinomycetes bacterium
GGATATGGCCGAGGAATTTCACGCTGGTGTCGTCGAAAACTTTATTGAGGAGTACGCACAAGGTCGCACACCCAACCCTTGTCTGCGTTGCAACGAGAAGATTAAGTTTGAAGCAGTTCTCGATCGTGCCAGCGCTCTTGGATATGACGCGGTAGCAACTGGTCATTACGCAATCATGAAGGATGATGAAAACGGTCGCACCTTAAATCGCGCCGTGGATCCACTAAAAGATCAGTCCTACGTTTTAGCTGTGCTCACCGCAAGGCAGTTAGCGGGAGCGATGTTTCCTCTGGGGGACACCAAGAAAGAAGATGTTCGCAAAGAGGCGAAGGCGCGCGGACTCTATGTCGCGAACAAGCCAGATAGCCATGACATCTGCTTTATTCCATCCGGTAACAATGCAGGTTGGTTGCGTGATCGTTTGGGAAGTGAAGCTGGTCCAATCGTTGATGAGGATGGCAAGCAGGTTGGCGAACACCAAGGCGCTTACACCTACACAATCGGACAACGCCGCGGACTTGGGTTGAGTGTTCCCGCTGAAGGCGGAGTGCCGCGCTATGTATTAAAGATCGAACCCAAGACAAATACTGTTGTAGTTGGAACGAAAGATGCCTTGGCAATTTCAACTATCACGGGTGAAAAGCCAATCTGGTGCGGAGTTCCACCGGTAACGGAGATTGCGCACCGTGGTTTCGCGCAGATTCGTGCTCATGGCGCCGCGTTGCCTTGCACCTACACAACAACAGAAGATTCAATTACCGCCGTGCTTGATGAGCCACTCCTTGGGCTTGCTACCGGACAGGGACTTGTTATTTATGATGGCGAACGGGTTGTCGGCTCGGCAACCGTCAGCGCCACCTTGTAGTTTTGGCATATGTCAGCGCAGATAGCAGAGAAAATCGCGGCACTTGCCGAAGAGTTGCGTGACCACCAATTTTGTTATTACGTCCTCGATAAGCCCATCATTAGTGATGCTGAGTTTGATAAGAAACTTAAGGAGCTCGAAGCCTTAGAGAATAAGTATCCGCAGTATCGCTCTGCAGAATCCCCAACCCAAATAGTCGGTGGGGGATTTGCTACCGGTTTTGAGGCGCGCGATCACATTCAGAAGATGACTTCACTCGACAATGTCTTTGGTTTGGATGAGCTTGCTACCTGGCTCGATCGCATTGAGAAGTCCGAGGTGAAGAACTCTTGGCTCTGCGAGGTAAAGGTAGATGGACTTGCTATCAATCTGCTCTATCGCGAGGGCAAGTTGGTTCAAGCGCTTACCCGCGGCAACGGTGTGACCGGTGAAGATGTCACGCTCAATGTAAAGACAATTTCGGTTATTCCGCACGAGCTCAAAGGTAAGAACATCCCGACACTTCTCGAAGTGCGCGGTGAGGTCTTCTTCCCAATCAAGGCATTTAATGCGTTCAATGAAGAGATTCAAGAATCTGGAAAAGCTGCATTCGCCAACCCACGCAACGCTGCAGCGGGATCACTTCGACAGAAAGATCCACGCGTCACCGCTAGCCGTCCGCTCTCGATGGTGGTGCATGGAATTGGAGCAATCGAGGGTGCATCGTTCGCTAGTCAATCAGAAGCTTATGAACTCCTGAAATCATGGGGACTTCCAACAAGTGATCGTTACAAAGTTGTAAAGACTCGCAAAGATGTTGAGAAATATATTGAGTACTACAACGCTCACCGCCACGATGTGGAGCACGAGATTGATGGCGTTGTCATCAAAGTCAATGAGATTGAATATCAGAACCTTTTGGGATTCACCTCGCGCGCACCAAAGTGGGCTATCGCATATAAGTACCCTCCAGTTGAAGTCACCACCAAACTTCTCGACATCAAGGTAAGCGTTGGCCGCACAGGCCGCGTCACCCCATTCGCCTACATGGAACCCGTTGTGGTTGCTGGCTCGACGGTTTCTAATGCGACGCTTCACAATCAAGAAGAAGTTGTCCGCAAAGGAATCTTGATTGGCGACACAGTGGTGATTCGCAAAGCCGGAGATGTTATCCCTGAAGTACTGGGTCCAGTTGTCGAGAAGCGCGATGGATCCGAGCGTGCCTTCGTCATGCCAACTAAATGCCCTGATTGTGGAACCAAACTCAAAGCAATCTCCTCCGGCGATGTTGATATCCGCTGTCCGAACACGCAATCGTGTCCGGCGCAGTTGCGCGAACGTATTTTCTATATCGGTTCCCGCGCCGCTCTCGATATCGATGTTCTCGGTTTTGAAGCCGCAGTCGCCCTTCTTGAAAGCGGATTGATCGTTGATGAAGGCGATCTCTTCTCTCTCACCTCAGAGGATTTGATTAAGTCCGAGTTCTTCACCAAGAAAGATGGAGCTCTGGGCGCCAATGCAGAAAAATTTCTTACTGCACTTGAAGGAGCTAAGTCTCGTCCACTCTGGCGCGTACTCGTTGCGCTTTCAATCCGACATGTAGGTCCAACTGCAGCACAGAGCCTTGCTAAAGCATTTGGTTCCATCGACTCAATTTCGAAGGCGAGTGTTCAAGAGTTAGCAGGTGTTGATGGCGTTGGTGAGATCATCGCTCAATCGGTCCTCGAGTGGTTTGATATTGATTGGCATCAAGAGATTATTCGTAAATGGGATGCTGCTGGCGTCTCGATGGTCGAAACTTTCGTAAATACCAATCCGCAGACGCTCGCAGGTCTGACTTTGGTGGTAACTGGATCACTTGAATCTTTCACCCGCGATGGAGTTGATGAGGTCATCACTCTTCACGGCGGCAAGAGTTCGGGCAGCGTTTCTAAGAAGACAAGCTATGTAGTGGTGGGGGATTCACCTGGTTCCAAGGCGACAAAGGCCGCAGAACTAGGGGTTCGCGTGCTCAATGAGGCGCAATTTAAGGAATTGCTCGCCCATGGCCCCGATGGGTTAAAGTAGCGCCATGCTGAAGCACCTTTTATCTCGTGAAGCACACGCAATTGTGCGTCCACTTCCAGCCTCTCCTGTCTTCTTTGGAATCACAGCTTTCGTGATCTTTTCACTCTTGCTCTTCTTGGTTCTCCGTCTAGATCGGGACTAACACAATCGCAAATGTAGGAATTCTGGGTGGGACTTTCGATCCCATTCATCGTGGACATCTGCACATCATCGAGTCATTAGCTGATCGCTTTGATTCCATCATGGTCGTACCTGCAGGCAACCCTTATATGCGTAGTGAGAAGCCAGAGGCTTCTGGATTTGATCGCATTGAAATGGCAACACTCGCCCTTGATGATCTATCCGATGCGTTGCAGGAAAAAGTTGTTCTGACTGATCTCGAAGTTCGTCGCGAAGGTCCAACCTACGCGATTGACACCATCGCACAGCTCAAGCCATTTTTCCCTAAGGATTCATTTACTTTGATTCTCGGAAGCGACGCTGCATCAAACTTTGATAAGTGGCACAAGGCAGATGCGCTTAAAAAGATGGTTGAAGTTCTCGTGGTTCGTCGCCCGTCAGAGAAGAGTGCGAAGTCCGGCTTTCCGGAAGTCGAGATTGATGCGTTAGATATTTCAGCAACGAAAGTTCGAGAAATTATTGAATCAGGTGGAGATCCAAAAGAGTTTCTCACCGACTCAGTTTTAACCTATATCAAGGAGCGTGGCCTCTATGGCAGCAAGTGAGCAAGTTCGAGCGTTAACGCAAAAGGCTGCAGAAGCAATCAACGAAAAGCTCGGTCAAGATATCGTCGCAATGGATATGACAGATCAGATGCTTCTCTCAGAAGTCTTCCTTATTGCAACTGCCGCTAATGAGCGTCAAGTAGACGCTATTGCCGACGAAGTTTTCAAGAAGTTGGCAGAGTTCGGCGAGAAGCCGATTCGTAAAGAGGGCAAGGGCCAATGGGTTCTGCTTGATTACTCAGATCTTGTCGTCCACATCCAGTCCCAAGAGCTTCGTAGTTACTACATGCTGGATCGCTTGTGGAATGACTGCCCGCGTTTGCCTTTAGAACTCGTTGAATTAAGATAAGACCTTCGGCGGGCTAATCCCCGCCAGAGCAAGAAAATTGGGGCTGTGGCGCAGCTGGTAGCGCACTTGCATGGCATGCAAGGGGTCAGGGGTTCAAATCCCCTCAGCTCCACCAATGTTGAAATCTTGATTTGCCTCAATTGCGAACTGCAAATTCCAATGACAATCCTATGCCTCGGTGCTACTTTTCACTAACTATTCCCCGGTAGCCCATTTGCCATGGCCGAGGGAGATAACCAGATGGATGGAATCAAACTTTCGCAGGTAACGCGGACTTACACATTGGGCAGTGAAGAGTTCAACGCTCTCAACAAGGTGGACCTTCAAATACCAAATGGTGATTTTGTGGCGATTACTGGACCTTCTGGTTCGGGTAAATCGACGCTCGCTAACATTATTGGAGGGCTCGATAAACCAACATCTGGGAAAGTTTTGGTCAATGGTCAGGACCTCTCCAACTTAAAGGATGCAGAGCTGAGTTCTTTTCGAAATAAGACAATTGGATTTGTCTTTCAATCTTTCAATCTAAAGGGTGACAGCACAGCACTCGAGAATGTGATGCTGCCACTAATTTTCGCAGGGATCTCTCCTAAGGAGCGCAGAGTTCGAGCGTTGGAATGTTTGGATCGTGTTGGCTTGGCAGATCGCGCGGGACATCTTCCGAATCAATTGTCCGGTGGACAACGTCAGAGAGTTGCCGTTGCTCGAGCAATAGCCAATAAACCAACTGTGATTTTGGCTGATGAACCAACGGGAAATCTCGATAGCTCAAGGGGCGAAGAAGTTATTGAGATGCTGACGCAACTCAATCGCGATGGAATCACACTCCTGGTGATAACCCACGACAAAGATGTAGCCAAACATGCTCACCGCAGGATTGAAGTCCGCGATGGATTAGTTCACGAGAAGGGACTCTAATCATGCGCTTTCTTGATTATCTTTCGCTCTCGCTCCGTAGTTTGCGCCGTTCGCGAATGCGTTCACTATTAACGATATTTGCTATCGTCATCGGGGCAACTGGAATAACCGTAATGCTCACTTTTGTAACCACGGTCAAGAATCTGACGGTCGCTTCCTTCGTTAAGACGGGGCAGATTGAGCAGATTCAGATCGCCCAGGCGACAGATTTGCGTTATGACCCTACGGGAATGTCGGTGCAAAGCGGTGGCGGTTCACTTTCGGGCGATGGTTCGACATCATCTACCACTCAACTCACATCGGCTCTTGAAACGAAGATCTCGAAGGTGCCTCATGTGGTTTCAGTTGCTGCGGTGTTAAGGAGTCGCTCACCGGCAATTTCAAATATTCGTTTTAAAGGAAAGGATTGGGTTGTTCAAAGTGTGCTGGGTTATGAACCAACTGGCGCACTCACGCCTGCAGTAATTGCCGGTAGAGATTTGAAGGCCGAAGACTCTGGGAATCAATTATTGATTTCGAAGAATTACGCTGATGTTTTGGGTTTCTCCGGTAAGTACGAAAGTGCAATCGGAGTGCACATCACTTTGCATACGATGGAGGGATACACCGGGGCCGGCGCAAATCTTCCGACTCGTCTTCCGCCTATGCATCAGTGCGCTCAAAATCAGCGGAAGTGTTTTGGAGGACCTACCTCTGGGTTACCTGCCATAGATATCCCGGCAACAATCGTGGGGGTTCTAGACAATTCAGAGAATGGCGATCAACCACTCATCATGATGCCGCTAGGTGCCTATATAGATATTTACAATCAATCCCAACCCGCAAATGTGCAATTTGCTCCTCAAAATAATCAACAGGGTTCGGGCAACAATGGCGGCAATAACGGCGGTAATAATGGGAACCAACAGCCATCAGGTCCTGGAGTTGTTGTGGGCGGATGGAGCCGCCCAAGTGTCACCACATTTATAGCAAATCAAGGTGGCTTCGATAGTTTTATGGCAAAGGCAGATGATGTAACTCATGTCGCTGAAGTTGCATCGGCGATAGCGCGTTTTGGTGTGGGTACATCAACTGGACTCAAAGCACTCAACGACCAGAAAGCTCAGGCAAATATCATTGGGTTGGTCTTGGGTGGACTGGGATTAATTGCCTTATTAATTGCATCGCTGGGAGTCATGAACACCATGATTATGTCGGTTCTCCAAAGAACGCGAGAAATCGGAGTTATGAGGGCGCTTGGTGCGCGTCGTAAAACTATTCGGCGAATCTTCACAATCGAAGCGACTGCAATTGGATTCTTTGGTGGACTTATCGGAGTAATTTTTGGCTCAATCTTTGTTCTTGTAGCCAAGCCAATAATCACAAATATGGCTAAATCTGGATCTTTGACTGGCGCAACTTTCACTGTCCCACCATGGTTGATGTTGGCTGTTATCGCAGGAACTTCGGGAATCGGCTTTCTCTCTGGCTTCTTTCCAGCTAGGCGGGCATCGAATCTTGATCCGGTCGAGGCTCTGCGTTATGAGTGAGTTCCGCTAAATTAGCCAAATGCGATACCTGCCAGGCGTGTTGGTTATCGCTCGCGTGCGTGCAAATCTCCTAAGAGTTCTTTCAATTGCTTTTGCCGTCAGCCTCGCATTTCTCGCTTTACTGACGACCCAAGGGATAACTTATTCAACGAGCAATTCCTTGGTTTCATATTCGCTCGATAACTTAACAGTTGGTGAGCAGTACCTCACCATTAATTCCTCGCAAGTTATTTCATCGCCATCTCGGTACGCGGATATTCAGCGTTATCTAAAGGTGCACCTTGATAATCTGATCGCTGGCTCCTTAACGCAAGAGTCAATCTATGCGCAGCTTTCGGATAGCCACGGAATCAAGTTCTACTTTGGTGCCAGCGACAAATTAGCTACTCAAATCAGAGTTACTTCGGGGCGGTTACCTACTCCTTGCTCTGTGTCGAACTGCGAAGTGATTCAAGTAGGTAACAGTGCCGGGGGAGTTCCGCGCCCAGACAGCTTTGGATTGAAAGTTGTTGGCATGGCAAAGATTGTTGATCCATTGCTCTTTACGGGAACGATGAAACCTGCTGCCGGAAGCAGTCTCTTGATTACGAATGGAATTGCCGATTCTAAGAGTTTAAGTGCACTTGCTAATAGCCATGCGACAGATGCCTGGGTCGGGAAAATCGATTTGTCGCAGGTAAATTCTCTGGGAGCAAGTGGATATATTGCGAAGGTCGTCGCATTTGAGGACCAACTTTCTATCGATTATCCAGAGCTAATAGTCACGTGGCCTCAGGATGCACTGAGCGCTGCAAGTGACGAGGCTGGTTCATTTAAGCAAAAAGCAAAGCTCATTGAGTTTGCGATTATTACTCTCTTGCTCGGATTCGTTTCCATTGTCGGATTTAGGCAGCGGAGAGATCATCAGAAATTCCGTGAATCGTTAAGCCGTATCGGAACTCCGAAGTCAGTTTTGATTCAGGAACTTTGGTTTGAAAGTAAGTTCTCCATCGTTCTCGGGCTACTTGTATCTACTCCGCTCTCGTTATTCATCTCTTTCGGACTCAAATCGTTCGGATTTCATGCAAGCCTCACTCACTTATATTCCGATTCACTCAGGTACTTATTAATTGTGATTCTTTTGGTTTCATTACTTTTTGTAATTTCTTTAATCGGTGATCGTGCCTTTCGGAAAGTCATCAATCTGGTGTCAGCTCTGGCAGCGATATCGGTTGGTGCATATCTGTATTTGACCCATGTGAGTGATACCAACTATTTACTCCTGCCCTTTCTATATCTTGGTGTTCCGGTCTTGCTTGTGTTCTTCGTCTTGAAGTTCTTCATATTTATTTGGCGTACTCGGGGGCGTCAAACCTTTGTGATTGCAAAGGAATTCCTCTCCCTCTGGCATGGGGTTGCGGCGACAATCGCGCTAGGCACTCTGCTGGCGATGGCGACCCTTTCATTCGGTTCTGGTGTATCCACCGAAGCAATTCGAGCCGCGCATGATCAAGTACCTCTCGACGTGTCCCTCAAGACTGGATCAGATTTGGTGAAGCCTCTGGATCTCGCTGGTACAGGTGGATACGCAAAGTTAATCGCAGCTTCTTCCGCGTATGGGGTCTTGCGAACCGGAACATCGGTCCGAGGGCAGAGCACCGTTTCGGATTCTCTCTCGATGATTGGTGTGGCACCGGAAGCATTGAAGGAATTGCTGCCTGCCGAGAAGAAAGTCCTGGATGCCACTTCGTTTGCTGGCGCGGTTAATAGCTATGCGATTCCGCTTGGCTCGACGAAAAAAATCTCGATTGAACTTACTGG
Source organism: uncultured Actinomycetes bacterium (assembly GCA_903932705.1). Lineage (GTDB taxonomy): Bacteria > Actinomycetota > Actinomycetes > Nanopelagicales > Nanopelagicaceae > PALSA-747. The sequence continues at coordinate 8,233 of CAIZHC010000012.1, forward strand.
GATTCCGCCTGAGATCGATGCGAGTGCTTGGTTTATCAATCCGCACGGCGCGCACGAGTCGGCGATGTTTAGCGGCCAAGGAAACGTTCGAACTTTGGATGTGGCCAAGCAGGTGACGACAGGAAGCACCCTTGTCGCATTCGAGTTCGCAGAGTCATCGAACTATTTATCGCGTCGTTTGCACGCGAATGGGGA
>CAIZHC010000013.1 GCA_903932705.1 uncultured Actinomycetes bacterium
AAATTCGTAAGAGGCACTTCCATCACCGTCTAGAGTCACTGTGGCTAAACAGGTTGGATTGCTTGAGGAGTGCGCGTAATCGAGTTTCACGCCATCTGCAAGCAGTTCAGCTCGTGCTTGCTCACCGTAGCTATCTGTAGAAATTCCATCAATAAAATAAGAGTCAAAACCTAAACGAGCAAGAGCCTTAGCTGTATTTGCTGGACCTCCGCCAACAATCGCAACGCGTTCACCATCTTTGGGGATTAAATCAATGAGGACTTCACCGGCAACCCAGATGGGTGTACTCATTCGTTCTCACCAACGCGAGCCAAGAATTCAGTAATTACGCGAATTCCAAAGAGGTGATCTTCTACTTGTGGCAATCCACTAATGAGCAGAATTCCTTCTAGCCCTTGACCTGTGACATTGAGCGGAAGTCCCCCACCGTGAATTGCATGGGTCTCCTCAGGTAAACCATATGTGTCATACCAATCGATACCAGCCTCTTCTGCCTTTACCCGCTCCAGCATCGTCGAATGACCGGTAGCAAGAACTACACGAGCTTTGCGCGCAATCCATGAGGGTTGATCTGGTTTAGCTCCAGGAAGCGCGGTATGAAAGACAGTCCATTCACCGAGACGAACTTCAATCGAGATTGCAAGTGATTCGCGTTTAGCAATCTCGACCGCAATCTCACCGATTGTTACGGCATCCTTAAGATCACAATGTGGCAGTACCAGAATCTGCTCTTCAAGTTCCAGCTGTTCACTTGTGAAGCCACCAGTTGTCATGTGCACACTCTAATAGAGAGCCATAAACTTCTCCGTATGACCCATATTTCATTGAATAAAACTGACCTGAAAGTCCACCCATTGTGCCTTGGCGGAAATGTCTTTGGCTGGAGCGCTGATGAAACTGAATCCTTCGCCGTACTCAACGCCTACACCGAACACAACGGAAATTTCATTGATACCGCTGATGTCTACTCTGAATGGAAAGATGGAAACACAGGCCACGATAGCGAGACCATTCTCGGAAAGTGGATGAAGCAGCGTGGCAATCGCGGAGAGATTGTGATCGCCACCAAGGTCGCAAAGCTTTCGACCCGCCCTGGTCTTTCCGCCGCAAACATCACCGCAGCAGTTGATGATTCACTTCGAGCACTTCAAACAGATTACATCGATATTTACTATGCCCACGAAGATGACAAGACAGTTCCGCTTCGCGAGACACTTGGAGCGTTTGATGCGCTGGTTAAGTCAGGCAAGGTTCGCTACATCGCCGCCTCTAACTACACCGGTGAGCGTCTGGCTGAAGCAATTGAGATTTCGAAGGCAGAAGGATTCGCACAGTATGTAGCTCTACAAAATCATTACAACTTGCTGGAGCGCTCCGAGTTCGAAGGAAGTGCAGCTCCCGTCGTTCTCCAAGAGGGTATCTCTGCGATTCCATACTTCGGTCTTGCTCGAGGATTCTTAACTGGTAAGTATCGTCAAGGTGAAACAGTTAACTCTGTTCGCGCCGCTGGAGTTGCAGCTTACGAGAATGAGCGCGGATACACAGTCGTCTCACTCCTGCACGACATAGCTAAGACTCACAACACAACCATTGC
>CAIZHC010000014.1 GCA_903932705.1 uncultured Actinomycetes bacterium
ACTGATGTTTGGTACTCCGGAGATGTTTCGGCAAACCATTCCAGGCAAGGAGCACTTACAACGCTCGCCTTAATTCCATCAGCAGCGAGCAGTTCTGCAGCTTTGAGTGCGAGTGCAACTTCAGAGCCAGTTGCAATCAATATTACGTCTGCTTGGCCTTCAACCTGGTTGAGAACATAAGCACCCTTTGAAACGCCTTCAGCGCTAGCAAAAACTTCGCGATCAATAACTGGAAGGTTCTGCCTGGAAAGTGCAAAGCCGGCAGGCTTAGCCCGGGTGATCACCTCACGCCATGCGATAGCAGTTTCATTTGCATCAGATGGACGGATCACTGCAAGATTTGGAATCAAGCGAAGAGATGCAACGTGTTCAACGGGTTGATGTGTTGGACCATCTTCACCAAGTCCGATGGAATCGTGAGTCCACACAAATGTGACAGGCAGATTCATAAGAGCCGAAAGTCGAACAGCCCCACGCATGTAATCGGAGAAGACGAGGAATGTTCCACCAAATGGTTTAGTCAATCCGTGGAGAGCAATTCCATTGAGAATTCCGCCCATCGCATGTTCGCGAATTCCGAAGTGGATCAAGCGACCATATGGATCGCCACCTTCAATTGCGCTAGATTCCGGAAGGAATGACTTACTTCCTTCAATAGTTGTGTTGTTGCTGCCCGCGAGATCTGCAGAACCACCCCAGAACTCAGGAAGTACCGTTGCGATCGCTGAGATTATTTTTCCAGAGGCGGCGCGAGTAGCAACATCTTTTCCTGCAGGGAATACTGGAAGCGCGCTCTCCCAACCTGTTGGAAGTTGGTGGTTGCGTAGTCGCTCTAAGAGTGCCGCGCGATCTGGGTTTGTAGTTTTCCACGATTCAAATTCCGTATTCCAAGCCGTGTGCAGCGCTGCACCGCGATCGCCAACCTTGCGAGCATGAGCGAGAACATCATCAGGAACGATGAAACTCTCCTCGGGATTTAATCCAAGTAGAACCTTTGTCGCTGCAATCTCATCTGCACCAAGTGCTGAACCATGTGATTCTGCAGTGCCTTTGGCGTGAGGTGCAGGCCAAGCAATTGTGCTGTGTAGACGAATCAGGGTTGGGCGATCGTGAGTATTCTCCGCCTCAATCATCGCCTTCTCTAAGCTCTCGCGATCAATGTTTCCATCTGAAAGAGCGGACACGGTGATGACGTGCCACCCGTAGGCGACATAACGAGCAGCCACATCCTCAGTGAATGCGACGTGAGTATCGCCCTCAATCGAGATTCGGTTATCGTCATAAATCATCTTGAGGTTTCCGAGAGCTTGAGTGCCGGCGAGAGAGGAAGCCTCACCACTGATTCCCTCCTCCAGATCGCCATCAGAGCAGATGACCCAGACATTGTGATCGAAGAGAGTGGTTGTGCCAGATGGATCAAAAAGCCCCTTCTCAAAGCGAGCAGCCATTGCCATTCCAACTGCATTTGATACACCGGCGCCAAGAGGGCCGGTTGTTGTCTCTACACCGTTGGTGTGGCCATATTCCGGGTGACCCGGAGTGAGGGAGTTGTGAGTACGAAATGACTTGAGATCATCGAGTGATAATCCATATCCGGAGAGGAAGAGTTGAATGTAAAGAGTGAGAGATGAGTGTCCGCATGAGAGGACAAAGCGATCGCGTCCAAGCCAAGCGGAGTCATTTGGATCATGCTTTAAGAAGCGCTGGAAGAGCGTGTAAGCAACTGGAGCCAATGACATGGCAGTTCCAGGGTGACCATTTCCAACCTTCTGCACGCTATCCATCGCTAGTGCTCGCGCGATTGTTACAGCGGAATCGTCGTGTGAACTCCAAGTAGTGCGTTCCATTGCTCGTTCTCTCCCTATATGTGTAGCTTCCATTGTTGACTAACTAAAGCCTTCGAACCACCGTGTTCGACCAAGACTCCATTAATAATTGGCTAACTATTTACTAGTAAAGACATTGGCTTTGAAGCCGATATTCCAAATTGTTAACCAGATTAAACCAACCCCAAGTAGGTGTGCCGCAACGAGCGCTTCAGGGAGGTGGGTGAAATATTGAATATAGCCAATCGCACCTTGGGCGAGACAGATTGCCAGGAAGAGCAGAACCTTCTTGCCGATAAAGGAGCGCACATCCAAAGGTTCAGAAACCTTGATAACTAGGTATAAAGCGATGGTTAAGCCGAAGAGGGCAATCACAGTATCTGCATGTAGCCAAGAGATCAGGCGTGGATCGATGTGATAGCGCTTAGCCTGTGCATCTCCAGCATGAGGACCGCTACCAGTAACAACAGTTCCAAGAGCTATAACAATTACGCTGACGACAGTCACTAAGCGAATGAGCAATTTGGTGGTTGGAAGAACGTGAGTACGGGCTTTGGCGAAGATTCGCTCTCTAAGTGAGAGTGTTGTTGGGATTAAAACTATTGAAAGCAAGAAGTGGGCTGAGACGGTGAAGGGATTGAGTTTGGTGAGAACTGTGATTCCACCGAGCACGATCTGCGCCACAATTCCTATAACTTGAGTCCAAGCCAGCAGGCGGATCATCTTCCAGTCGCTTCGACCCTTGCCCCAGCGATACGCACCGATGACAGAGGCGATAATCACAATTACTAGTACAACTGTCAGAAGTCGATTGCCAAATTCGATCCACGAGTGCAAAGTCCCTTGGGCTTGATGCTTAACCGGGGAGATTGAACCAGAAACACATTGTGGCCAGGTCGGACAGCCAAGGCCAGAACCGGTGAGACGAACGGCGCCGCCTGTAACGACGATTCCTACTTGAAGGACTACGAGAGCCGTATAGATCAGGCTG
>CAIZHC010000015.1 GCA_903932705.1 uncultured Actinomycetes bacterium
GCTAACAATCGCTCCAGCATTCTTAGCATCGCGGATGATCACTAGGAACTGTTGTGTTGCTTGGTAGCCAGAGATCTTTGGAGTGCCGTTTGGTGGATAGGTGTAATTCTGATTCAATGTCAGAGTCTGAGTTTGAATGTACTTCGCAAGAACGCCAGATGAGATCAGGGTCTTACGGAAAGTATCTGCTGACTTGCTGGTGTTGGAAAGTGCCGCAGCGCTTGTAGAGGCCGTAGCAGTCAAGGTTGCAGAAAGTCGCACTGAGTCAGGAACAACAGTGGTTGTACCGGTGCCAGTAACATTTACAAATCGAACGGTATTTGAGGGATTTTGATGGATAGCAATCGCAAGTACAGAGAATGTAAGGATTGCAAAGAAGATTCCGCGAAATATTTTCATAGCCAATTCTCACACGCCTGGCTGAGTTTTGTATTCGTATTTAATGAGAGAATGCTGTCATGAGTCTGCTCTCGGTCTGCACGACAGATACCTTGAAGAGTGCTGCGCTCGCTATAAAAAATGGACAGCTTGTCGCCTTCCCAACTGAAACAGTGTATGGACTTGGGGCCGATGCAAGTAATCCGCAGGCAGTTGCGCGTATCTATGAGGCGAAGGGACGACCTGCCGATCATCCTTTGATCGTGCATATCGCATCACTCGATGCTATGGGTAAGTGGGCTCGCGATATTCCAGAGTATGCAATTACTTTAGCTCGCGATTTTTGGCCAGGCCCAATGACATTAGTTTTGAAGCGTTCTGAACTTGCAGGGGATTTTGTTACTGGTGGTCAGGACACGGTGGGGTTACGAGTTCCAGCACATCCCATCGCACTTGCGCTGATTAAAGAATTTAATGCAATTGGTGGAAATGGAATCGCGGCCCCAAGTGCTAACCGATTCGGCGCGGTCTCTCCAACCACTGCGCAGGCGGTCGATGAAGAGTTATCGGCTCACCTCCAAAGTGAAGATTTAATTCTTGATGGCGGGCCATGTCTCGTCGGAGTCGAATCCACGATTATCGATTGCACAGGTCCAACCCCGATGGTCTTGCGACTCGGAGCGATCACACCATTGATGATTGAGGAGAGCACAGGATTAGTTGCACTTGAATCCAACCCTGCTGCAATTCGTGTCTCAGGTTCGCTCGACTCTCATTACTCACCCAAGGCAAAGGTGATCCTCGATGTGGTGGCAGTTGCCGGCGATGGCTTAATTGCTCCGGATCAGATTCCGACCCCACAAGGAGTCGTCAGATTGGCTTCTCCGGGCACAATTGAGGAGTACGCAAGAGTTTTATACCAGGCCCTCAGAAGCGCCGATCAACGAGGCTTAGAAGTCGTTGTAGTCCTTCAACCAGGGGGTGACGGCCTAGCTGCGGCTATTCGGGATAGGTTGCAGAGGTCAGCTCAGAGCTAGATGCTCTTCCCTTGAGATTCTATATATGAGGCCAATATTGAAGCAATGAGAATTCAACCTGCTAAACCCGCCGTTTATCAAAATACACGATTTTGCAGATAAATTAACCTTATGGCATTAACGGTTCCAAAAAAATATCAAAAGGTTGGCGCCGCTGCACTTGTCTTGATCTTTGCCCTTATCTTTTTTTTGAAACTTCCTCAATCCCAGTTGAATTACGGTCGACAGCTCGAGTACCAAGCGGTTTATGAAACATACGAGAAGACTCACGTGTTGTTGGCTCGGCCAGGAAGCGATGCTAATTTTCCTGACCCCAAGGCAATCCCCCAAGATCACAAGAACCTTGGACGAGGGGGAGTTCTAGATGACCCAGGGATTTATTTACTGCCCTTCGTAACAGTTCCCTTTCACATTCACAATCCGCTGACAGGGATGCATTGGGTGATGATCGTGCTTGGAGTCTTAACACTCCTTCAACTTTTAATTAAATTTCTTAGCGGTTCAAGAAGGTACAAGAAATCTTTCTTTATCTTATTGCTGATACCCGGAATCCTCGAAAGTCTAAACATCGTCCCGCTCGCTTCCTCCTGGGGGGCCACACCTTCTAACTATTCCTTAACAGGTGAATTAGCACTTCTCGTGCTTCTAAACATTTGGTTATTTTCAAAAAGCAAACGATTTATAGGAAGCGTCGGCTCCTTAGCACTTACGGTAGTCTGCTTATACGTTCTTGTTCTGGTACGACGTTCGGCCGGCCTTGAAATTTCTCTAGTTGGATTATTTTTAACATTTTTCTTAACTCGTGATCAACCGCCCCTTGACAAGAAGGAATCAAATCCCAACAAGTGGAAAATTCGTAAATCTAATGTGTTGCAGTTTTGGCCGATGGTGGCATTTCTTGCCGTAGTGTTCCTGGCAACTTCCCTTGCAACTCAAACTGTATCCCTAGCTCGATCTGCTAGTGCTCAACATTTAACTTATAAGGAAGGGGAAAGTAATCACAGTTTTTGGGGGGTTATATATACGGGCCTCGGTTGGCGCCCAATAAATAACGGATCCGCCGAGTGCTCTTGGTGTCGTTTGGAGTGACACTTGGGTCGAGCATAAACTACATAGTCTGGCGCCCGGAATAGCTGCTGACAATCCGCAGAGGGAGGAAGTGGCTAAGCGGGAGGTATTTAGAATAATTAAATCCCATCCTGTTAGTTTTATTTGGATGATGATCGAAAAAACTTTTTACTCACTTTGGATGTGTAAATTATGGTTAATAGTTTTTATAACTATGGTTGGCTTCACGAGACGGGCAACAAGGGAAATAAACGCCAATCTTGAACGTTCTCGTTCGAGAAGGAGTAGAAACAATAAGCGCATGGCTGAAATAAAAATTTCTAGTATTAGAATCCCGCACTTTTCAATTTCAATTCTGGTGGTTCTCGGGACCCTAGTATTAATTTCTGATTCCTTGCTGGGAGCGCCATATCAAGGGTACCTGACGGCCTTGAACTCATGGCTCTGTTTTTGGTCCATCTATTACATGTATCAATATTCTCAATTGGATCCCAAAATTAAAACAGAAACAAAATAACCGACAATAGGTAAGCCTTTATTAGAGAAAGTTTTCGAAAGCTTGATTCACCGTGTTCTCGGGCTTTAAAAATAGAGTTCACTTCGTCAATCATGTATCCATTCTCTGCCAAATATTTAATGACATGGACAGTATCTTGAAGATACTCAGTTTGGATATTGTCTTTTAATGCGGCCAAGGCTTCTCGTTTGAAGAAACGAAATCCACTCGTTGGGTCTTTAAGTCGAATTCGAAACTTTACATATATGAGGAATCGCAGAAAAACAATCGCCAATTTTCGAGTTCGGGACATCGAATATATTGAATTTCTATGAAAACGATTGCCTATAGTTAGAACTGCGTGTCGAGATTCTTCAAGTGAAGAAATTAGTTCAAGGCTTAATTGATGTTGACCATCTCCGTCCAGCTGTAAAAGGGATTGGTAATTCTTACTCAACGCGTAAGAAACAGCGGAATTAAGTGTCGCTCCAACGCCAAGATTCGACGCATGATGAATTATTTTTACATTCAAAGAACGCGCAACAGCTTGTGATCGATCGGTCGACCCATCATCCACGATTAGAATGTTTGCATTCGGAATGAAGGATCGGACGTGAGTAATCACTGAAGCTATCGTGTGTTCCTCGTTGTACACAGGAATAAATACCAGCGTATTTTGAAGTCTATTTTGAGGAAGCACGATAAACCAGTTCTTTGGTGACTAGCGCGGATGGGGAAGGAAATACAGGTAAGAGAGATTTAACCCGGTACTTTTCCGAATGATTCA
>CAIZHC010000016.1 GCA_903932705.1 uncultured Actinomycetes bacterium
ACGTTCGGAAGGGATAACCGCTGAAAGCATCTAAGCGGGAAGCTCGCTTCAAGATTAGGTTTCTCACCGATTTATCGGGTAAGGCCCCCAAGAGACCATTGGGTTGATAGGCCGGAAGTGGAAGTGGAGCAATCCATGGAGCTGACCGGTACTAATAGGCCGAGGATTTAACTACATTTTTTAAAAATCGCGTTCACTGTGTGGTTCCCGAGTTACGGTCGGGAACTAAAAACTACATAAAGTAGACCTATGTAAATAGGATGTTCTGCCAACTCGAAAGAGTTTCGGCGGCCATAGCGAGAGGGAAACGCCCGGTCCCATTCCGAACCCGGAAGCTAAGCCTCTCAGCGTCGATGGTACTGCAAGGGGGACCTTGTGGGAGAGTAGATCGCCGCCGGACATCATTTATAAAGCGCCTGCTCTTTGATTAACTTCAAAGGGCAGGCGCTTTTTTTTGTTTTTCAACAACTTTGAATTATCAACAACCATTATTTGATTTTGAAAATAGATTTTATTGATTCACTTAAATTCACTCACGATATCGAATGTGGGGAAGTTAAATGAAAATTACCGAGAAGGAAGATTCAACAGCTCTTCGAAATCCTCGAAATGAAGTTTTTTTAGAGGGACGGGTAAGTAGTGTGCCTGTGGAACGCGAACTTCCTAGTGGAGATTTAGTGGTGGAGTTTCGAGTTGTTATTGATCGCTCCGTGAGCCGTGGGCCAAAGCGTGAAGTTGATACTTTGGATATAGCGGCCTGGAGCGCCAGATCTCGCAAGCGTGCCTTGTCGTTAAAGGTTGATGATTGGGTTTCAATTGAAGGAGCGGTGCGGCGTAGGTTCTGGAAGGCACCTTCAGGACTTGCGAGTCGATGGCAGGTAGAAGCGAGCCAATTACGCAGGTTATAGGTACCTTTATGCCATGGAACAGAACATAGATGCGACTAGATCAACTGATGGACTTGAAGAGCTGAGAGAGCAGATTGCACTCGTCCAAGTTTTGGATTTAGATCAACATAGCCAGGCTTATGAGCAGATTCATATCAAACTCGAAGAGGCGTTGCGATCGATTGACGGCAAATAGAGTTCCATGAAGACACGTCTTGATGCTGAATTGGTGCGGAGAGGATTGGCCCGTTCTCGCGACCATGCGGCAGATCTTATTGAGTCCCGGACAGTTTTAGTTGGCGGAATTCCGGCGAGCAAACCAGCATCTCAAGTTGATGCCGAAACCTCAATAGTTATTCAAGGAGATCGCGATGATTTTGTTTCACGGGGTGGCCATAAGTTAGCGGGAGCTCTTGATCACTTCGCAGAGATTGAAGTAGCTGGCAAACGGGCGCTAGATGCAGGTGCTTCAACCGGTGGTTTTACTGATGTACTTTTAAAACGTGGCGCCCGAGATGTAGTTGCTGTAGATGTTGGATATGGCCAGATGGCTTGGGAACTTCGCCAAGATCCTCGAGTAATAATTTTAGATCGCACTAATGTTCGTCATCTCACCTTGGATCAGGTAGGCGAAGCGGCAGAGATTGTTGTTGCAGATCTCTCCTTCATCTCACTTACCTTGGTTCTTCCCGCTCTTGTGAGCGTTTCTACACCCGGCGCCGATTTTCTCGTTATGGTGAAACCTCAATTTGAAGTTGGAAGAGAAAGATTAGGTGCCGGGGGAGTTGTTCGAGATCCCGAGTTGCGTCGCAGCGCCGTGCAGGAGGTTGCCGACAGTGCGTACGATATGGGTCTAGGGTGCAAAGGAGTCGTCGCAAGTTCGCTTCCTGGACCTGCAGGCAATGTGGAGTACTTTCTCTGGCTTAAGCGAGGAAGCGCTGAACTTTCAGCCGCGGATCTAGATGCGGCAATTGCCGATGGTCCACAATAATTTAAAGGGGTGGGGAAGCGATGATTAAGAAAGCACTTCTCGTTGTTCACCCAACTCGCCCTGAAGCTCTTGATTTTGCCAGAGAGCTCATTGGGGAATTTTCAAAGGTTGGAATTGGCGCTTTCACAAATTATCCGGGGGGAGTTTCGGGCTCGGAAGAACTGAGTGATAAAAGTCAGTTCGAGATTGCCATCGTGCTTGGTGGCGATGGAACAATTCTGCGAGCTGCCGAACTTGTTCTAGGAAAAGATATTCCAATTCTTGGAATCAACTTAGGAAATGTTGGATTCCTCGCCGAGATCACTCGTCCTACTGCCAGCGCCCTTGTCGCTGCAGTTGCAGAAGGCAACTTTCGCGGGGAGCCACGGCTCCTGCTTCAACATGAAGTACTTCGTGATGGGGTTGTGATTGCTACTGGATGGGCACTCAATGAATTCACTATTGAGAGAAGTCACGCTCAGATGGCAGAGCTTTTTCTGCAGATAGATGATCGACCATTATCTAGGTGGGGCTGCGACGGAGTTATCTGCGCAACTCCCACGGGCTCAACCGCGTATGCATTCTCCGCAGGAGGACCAGTCTTGTGGCCTGAAGTAGAGGCAATTGTTGTTTTACCACTAGCTGCTCATGCGCTCTTCTCCAGACCAATGGTTATTTCCCCAAATTCATCCGTTGTGATTGATATTGAATCTCCCGAAGCGATGATCTCCGCAGATGGAATGCGCAAGACCCCGTTGCTCTCCAGAGATCGCGTTGTCATCCGCAAATCTCCAAAGCGTGTGGAGATCATTCATATTGAATCAGCCGTATTTACGGATCGTCTAGTAGCGAAGTTCAAACTTCCTATTGAAGGCTGGCGCGGTGAGTGAGAAGTTCTGCGGTTTAGAAGAGATCACAATCCGCAATCTTGGAGTGATTGAATCTGCCTCAATCGAATTGCAGCCTGGACTCAATGTCTTGACCGGCGAAACTGGCGCAGGTAAGACCATGGTTCTTACCGCACTCTCTCTTATTCTCGGCGGCAAATCAGATGTTGAGAAAGTTCGCACCGGTTCAGATCGGATGGTTGTATCCGGGAGATTTGCCCTCCCTCAATCTTTAGTCACAGATTTAGAGGAGAGCGGTGCAGAGATAGAAGATGGCTCTCTTCTCATTTCTCGTACCATCACTGCGGATGGAAAATCGCGGATTCAACTTGGGGGAGCTCCGGTTACCGCTGGACGCGTAAGTGAACTTGCTTCTGAACTTGTCGAAGTTCATGCGCAATCTTCAACTAATCGCCTAACTAAGCCCGCATTTATCAGAGAAGCCATTGATGGATTTGGGAAGCATCACGATCTTCTCGCCGTTTACCAGGAAAGTTATAACCGGTACCAGGAACTATCAGTACGCGTAGAACAGCTTCGTCGCGATCAAAAAAATCGTGAGTCCGAGATTGCTCGAATTTCAGAGTTTATGAAGGCATTTACCGCGGTAAATCCTGAGAGCGGTGAAATTGCAAGCATTGAAAGCGAATTAATGCGCCTCAATAGCGTTGATGAATTACAGCAAGCGGTTTCTCTCTCGCTCAACACACTTGATACAGATGATTACTCCGTCACATCGGCACTTGTGAATTCTAAAAGGGCTCTAGATCATGTGGCTGGTAAAGATGCAACGCTCGATGCCCTCACTCAAGCGTTGGGTGATTCCCTTTATAACTATCAGGAGACCCTCGGTGGGATACATCGCTATCTCTCGGCGCTTGATGCAGACCCTTCTCGCTTGGAGTATCTGCAAGAGCGCAAAGCGGCTATTAATTCGCTGATTAAGAAATTTGGCGAAGGTAGCGATCGCGCTCTCGCCTTCGAAGAACTTATTATGCGGGCACAAGCAAGTGCAGCACGTATTCAAGATTTAGAAGGCGGAGATGCACGTATTCAAGATTTAGAGAAAGAACTGTCGATACTCTTCAAGGAACTCTCCAAGATTGCGGCGAAACTCAGCGCCGTTCGTCAGGAGACGTCTCGCTTAATGCAGGAGAAAATCACTGAAGAGGTGCACTCGCTTGCGATGCCGCATTCGGCGATCATCGTTGAGGTGCAATCTAAGGATGTGCGGTCAATCTCTGATCTCTCCATTCACGGAGCAGATGAGATTCAACTTCTCTTTACAAGTCACGAAGGGGCTGCGCCTGGAATTATTACAAAGGTCGCAAGTGGTGGCGAACTTTCTCGAGTGATGCTTGCTATTGAAGTTGTTTTAGCATCAGTGAACCGCGTTAGCACTTACATCTTTGATGAAGTTGATTCCGGTGTCGGCGGTAAAGCTGCGGTTGAAGTGGGTCGTCGCTTAAAACTTCTTGCCCGAGAGGCACAGGTAGTTGTCGTTACGCATCTTGCGCAGGTAGCCGTTTGGGCAGATCATCATTTAGTTGTTCGAAAGAATGAGAGCGGACTGGTGAGCGTCTCTGATGTAATCGCCCTCACAGAGGCAGAGCGAAGTGTCGAAATCGCCAGAATGCTCTCCGGCCAAGAGGATTCTGCAACCGCCCGCGAACACGCCCGCGAGCTGCTCGGGATGGTCAAGGAAGCGTGATAAGTTAGTGTCCCATGACCAGTACTCATGTGACTAAACATTTATTCGTAACTGGCGGGGTCGCCTCAAGTCTTGGAAAAGGGTTAACAGCCTCTAGTTTGGGTCGTTTACTCTCATCACGCGGATTGCGCGTAACGATGCAGAAGTTAGATCCTTATATCAATGTCGACCCAGGCACCATGAATCCCTTCCAGCACGGAGAAGTTTTCGTGACCGACGATGGCGCGGAGACTGATCTGGACGTTGGCCACTACGAAAGATTCCTCAATCGAAACCTTGCTGGCTTTGCCAATGTAACTACCGGACAGGTTTACTCCAATGTCATTGCGAGAGAACGTCGCGGAGATTATCTGGGGGATACAGTCCAAGTAATCCCACACATCACAAACGAGATTAAAGAACGTATTCGTGCGATGGCAGGGCCAGAGGTAGATATTGTCATCACTGAAGTTGGTGGCACGGTCGGCGATATTGAATCCCTTCCATTCCTGGAAGCAGCGCGCCAAATTCGCCAAGATGTTGGCCGTGAGAATGTTTTCTACCTTCACGTCTCACTTGTTCCATATATTGGCCCTTCAGGGGAGTTAAAGACCAAGCCAACCCAACATAGCGTTGCTGCTCTGCGTTCGATTGGTATCGCACCTGATGCGATCGTTATTCGATCCGACCGTGAGATTCCTGAATCTGTTAAACGGAAAATCTCGGCGATGTGTGACGTTGATTTAGAAGCGGTAGTTGCCGCTGTTGATGCACCCAGTATTTATGATATTCCTAAAGTTCTTTATTCAGAAGGCTTGGATGGATATGTCGTCCGTCGCCTAGGTTTGAATGGTACAGATGTTGTGTGGGGCGAATGGGATAACTTGTTAGAAAAAGTTCACCATCCAGCTCATGAGGTAAGCGTTGCCCTGGTTGGAAAGTATGTCGATCTTCCAGATGCATATCTCTCAGTTACGGAAGCGCTTCGCTCTGGGGGATTTGCTAATAATGCACGCGTTAACATCAAGTGGGTCCCAAGTGATGAATGTGAGAGCGATGAGGGCGCAGAGAAGAATCTAGCCGGCGTCGATGCAATCTGCGTTCCAGGCGGGTTCGGTGTGCGGGGCATCAACGGCAAAGTTGGCGCTCTTAAATATGCGCGCGAACATCGAATTCCCGCACTCGGACTCTGTCTTGGACTGCAATGCATGGTTATTGAAGCAGCGAGAAACCTCGCCGGATTGCCACTCGCCAATTCAGCGGAGTTTGATGAACACACCCCAGATCCCGTTATCTCAACAATGGCTAGCCAGGAAGATATCGTTGCTGGAATCGGAGATATGGGCAGCACGATGCGTCTTGGTCTATACCCCGCTGATTTAGCTCCTGGAACTTTAGTGGAGAAGCTTTATGGCTCCAGCCGCATCAACGAGAGACATCGTCATCGTTATGAAGTGAATAACTCATACCGCGATGTAATTTCCAAGACGGGATTGGTCTTCTCTGGTCAGTCGCCA
>CAIZHC010000017.1 GCA_903932705.1 uncultured Actinomycetes bacterium
CTTTGTCTTAAGATCTAAAGGGCGCGTTATTTACGCCATCTCTCCGGAAGCGGTCGCACCAGCCTATGGATTTGCCAGATTGCTCGGACGACATTTCGCCGTCGATTTCTTTGAAAATTACCTCCAACTTCTCAAAGATCGCGCGTGGGCTCGCAAATACTTTGGTGTACTCGGATGGGTCGCAAGCAGTGATACAAAATCTGCACTCTGGTTTGCTAAGCGAGCAGATTTAACAACCGTGGCAGATGTGCAGGTCCCACCATTTGATGCAAGGAATCGTTTAGTGGTGCGCAATCTCCCTGATCGCTCCACTCTGACAATGAGCGGTGAGCGAGATACAACCCCGCGCGCGATTTACATCGGTGATTTGCGAAAGAGCCGCGGATTGCTAACAATGCTAGAAGTTGCAGCATTAGCACCAGATTGGGAATTTGATTTTGTTGGCGGAGTTGCAACAACAGATCAAACCAAAGTTGATCAATGGTTTCTGGAGAATCCAGCCGCAGCAGCACGCGTGCGATTTCACGGAAAGTTACCTCCCGTTCAATCGTGGGAAATTGCTGCCGGCGCTTGGGTTGGACTCTCATTACTTGAAAACACACCCGCCTTTGTTGAGGCAGTTCCTTCTAAACTCTATGAATATATGTTCGTAGGTCTGGCAACTATTTCCACCCCACTACCCCGCTGTGCTGAACTCATTGAAAAGAGTGGATCTGGTGCGATCGAAAACACCCCTGAAGATGTGGCTGCGCGCCTAGGGCAATGGAAGAAAAATCCAGCAGAACTAGATCGCCTGCGCAGCAATGGAATGAGTTGGGCTGCAATCAACTTAGATAGTGAGCGGGAATACCTCACTTTTGCCGCCGAGATGGTGAAGCTGACCCGCTAGACTTCTAGTTATGGCTGTCAGAATCCTCCCAAGCGCGGATGTTGACTCTTCAGCAACGCTCGGCGAAGGCTCCTCGATCTGGCATTTGGCCCAAATTCGCGATGGAGTGGTTCTCGGCGAAAATTGCATTATTGGTCGCGGTGCCTACATCGGCAGTGGCGTCACCCTTGGAGATAACTGCAAGGTGCAGAACTATGCCTTGGTCTATGAACCTGCCTCTCTGGGCAAAGGAGTCTTCATTGGCCCAGCTGCAGTCTTAACAAATGATCAATTTCCCCGTGCCGTAAATACCGATCTCTCTCTTAAGAGCGGAAGCGATTGGGAGGCCGTTGGAGTCACCATCCACGATGGTGCGAGCATTGGTGCCAGAGCGGTCTGCATCGCACCTGTAACGATCGGCAAGTGGGCATTGGTTGCCGCAGGAGCGGTCGTGACAAAGGATGTTCCAGACTATGCACTTGTCGCGGGTGTACCTGCGAAACGGATTCGCTGGGTGGGCCGTGCTGGAGTTCCTCTAGAAGATATCGGTGAAAATCGATTCCGTTGCCCGCAAGATCAGAGCACATACCTACAAGTTTCAGAGAATGAATTGGTGGCTGAGGAAGCGTAAAGACGCATCTCAACCTAGCAGTTAATGCAGTACAAGATTTAAGAAGTAAATCGGAACTACTAGTGGAGAAGAGAGTCAATTGATTCCAGCAGCCCGGCCAATCATCGGAGATGAAGAGCGCGCAGCAGTAGATCGCGTTCTGCGCAGCGGAATGATGGCACAAGGTCCAGAAGTTAAGGCTTTTGAAGAAGAGTTCTCTGAGTTTGTCGGCGGTCGCCATTGCATCGCTGTTAACTCTGGAACTTCAGCGCTCCATTTGGGATTTCTAGCTGCAGGTATCAAGCCAGGCGATGAAGTCATCGTTCCCTCATTCTCATTTGCTGCAACTGCTAACTCAGTCGCCCTTGCTGGCGCAGTCCCAGTCTTTGGTGATATCGATCCACGCACCTTCAACCTAGATCCAGATCATGTGGAGTCACTCATCACTCCGCGTACCAAGGCAATAATGCCGGTGCATCTCTATGGACATATCGCGGATATGGATCGCTTTGAAGAGATCGGCAAGAAGCACAACCTCACAATCTTTGAAGATTCTGCACAAGCTCACCTGGCCTCACTTAACGACCGCATGGCTGGTGCTTGGGGAACAGTTGCCTCCTTCTCGTTCTACCCAACCAAGAACATGACATCAGGTGAAGGCGGCATGATCGTTACAGACGATGCCAACATCGAACATATGTGCCGCATGCTTCGCAATCAAGGCGGAGTAATTCGCTACCAAAATGAAGTTGTTGGCTTCAATAATCGAATGACAGATATTCATGCAGCCATCGGCCGCGTTCAGGTAACAAAGGTCAAGGCTTGGACAGAAAAGCGCCGTGAAAATGCTGCTTATCTTGATGCCAATCTCAAGGGCGTTGTTACTCCATATGTTCGTCCTGGAAGTGAGCACTCCTACCATCAGTACACAATCCGCATTGCGGGCGCAACGAGTGAAGCTCGTGACAAGGCCATTGAATTAATTAAGGCAGGTGGTGTTGGTTGCGATGTCTACTACCCAACTCCTATTCACCGCCTTCCATCTTTTAGTTCAGTGCATGATCTTCCTGTAACTGAAGAGTTAGTGAAGGAAGTAATTTCCATTCCAGTTCACCCTTCACTTACTGAAGCTGAACTTGAACAAGTCGTCAGCGTCGTCAATGACGTTGTTACCCGAATCTAAGCGAGAAGAACTAATGTCAGATTCATCCCACGGCACAAAGAAATTACGCGCTGGACTTGTTGGCTTAGGCATGATGGGTCGCCATCACGCTCGCGTACTTGGCTCACTTGATGGCGTAGAACTCGTCGGGGTCTGCGATCCCATGGGCGATCCACACGGAGTTGCTGGCTCGCGTCCTTTGGTATCTCAAGTTGAAGAATTGATCGCTCTTGGAATCGACTATGCAATGGTTGCGGCGCCAACGGCATTCCACGAAGACCTAGCACTTGCCCTTGCAGCCGCTGGTGTTCATGCATTGATCGAAAAGCCACTTGCTGTTGATAATGAATCTGCAGAACGAATCACCGATGCATTCGCTGCAAAAGGTTTAGTTGGAGCAGTTGGACATATTGAGCGGTATAACCCAGCGCTGCAACAACTCCGCGCAAAGTTGGACGCGGGAGAACTTGGAGATGTCTACCAGATCGCCACTCGGCGCCAAGGTCCTTTCCCTGCTCGTATCGCTGATGTTGGAGTAATCAAAGATCTTGCCACCCACGACATCGACCTCACCGCGTGGATCGCTCGCTCTCCATTTGTAAATGTATCTGCAAAGACTGCGCTTAAATCAGGTCGCGCTCATGAAGATATGGTTGCTGCTGTTGGTGAACTCGAAAATGGCATCATCACAAATCACTTGGTCAATTGGCTGACTCCATTTAAAGAACGCCTTACAGTGGTTACTGGAGAACGCGGCTCTTTCGTCGCAGATACTTTGACCGCCGACCTAACCTTTTACGCCAATGCATCGGTTAACACCGAGTGGGATGCTGTGGCTTCATTTAGAGGAGTCAGCGAAGGCGACGTAATTCGATACGCTCTTTCAAAGCCGGAGCCGCTGCGCACTGAGCATGAAGCTTTCCGCGATGCCGTCCTAGGCCTACCCGGTGCTATAGAGAAGATTGTGACTATGGAACAAGGGCTTGCAACCGTACGAGTTGCTAGCGCCATGATTGAAAGCGCAAATACGCGTCAAGTAATTTCGCTCGCGAAAGGTCGATAATCCATGAAGATTGCAGTCGTTGCGCTAGGAAAGATTGGCCTGCCTCTCGCTGTTCAATTTGCAATGAAGGGCCATCAGGTCATTGGTTGCGATGTAAATCAGAATACTGTTGACCTAGTCAACAAAGGAATTGAACCGTTCCCAGGAGAAGATTTCCTAGGTGAATACCTATCAAATGTTGTTAACGCAGGTCACCTAGTTGCAACCACAGACACCGCTGCCGCAGTGAGTGAATCTGAAGCAGTTGTTATCGTTGTTCCTCTCTTCGTAGATGCAGATGGCATTCCAGATTTTGGTTGGATGGATGCAGCTACTGCCAAGATCGCAGAGGGGCTAAAGCCTGGGACTTTGATCTCATATGAGACCACTCTTCCAGTCGGCACAACCCGCAATCGCTTCGCCCCAGCAATAGAAAAGATTTCAGGCCTCAAAGCCGGCAC
>CAIZHC010000018.1 GCA_903932705.1 uncultured Actinomycetes bacterium
AGATGACGCGTGAGTCAGCGAGGCTTGAAGTCGCAAAGGAGAGGCGAGATGGAACGTTCGCTTTGATCAAACCAGTTACAACATCAACACTCGGACGCTGAGTCGCAATAACAAGGTGAATACCTGCAGCGCGAGCAAGTTGGGTAATACGGACAATGCTCTCTTCAACTTCGCGAGCCGCCACCATCATCAAATCGGCAAGCTCGTCAATGATGACCAACAAGTATGGGTAAGGCTCGAGCACGCGTTCGCTACCTGCTGGTGCTGAGACCTTCTTGGCCTTAACTGCTCTATTGAAATCATCTATATGTCTAAAACCAAAGTGGGAGAGATCGTCGTAGCGCTGATCCATTTCACGAACTACCCAAGCGAGAACATCCGCAGCCTTCTTCGGGTTTGTAATGATCGGCGCAATAAGATGAGGAATACCTTCATAACTTGTGAGCTCTACACGCTTAGGGTCAATCATCACCAAGCGCACTTCATCGGGAGTTGAGCGCATCAAAATTGAGACAATCAAAGAGTTAATCATTGAAGACTTACCGGCGCCTGTTGCACCAGCAACAAGAAGGTGTGGCATCTTCGCAAGGTTGGCGCAGATGAAGTTACCTTCTACATCTTTTCCAAGCGCAACGACCATCGGATGAGTTTCATTCATGGCGGCGGAAGACCGGAGCACATCGCCGAGGGCAACAATCTCGCGATCGGTATTTGGGATTTCGATTCCGACCGCTGACTTTCCAGGGATTGGAGAGAGAATGCGAACATCACCGGAGGCAACCGCATATGAAATATTCTTAGAAAGCGCGGTAATCGCTTCGACCTTTACACCCGCTGCAAGCTCTACTTCGTAACGTGTAACAGTTGGCCCGCGCATGAATCCAGCGACTCTGGCATCGACGCCGAATTGTTCAAAGACTTGACCGAGAGCTGCAACCACGAGCTCGTTCGCCTTGGATTTTGCTTTAGATGAAGGAGCGGTGCGTAAGAGATCCATTGATGGGAGTATGTAAGGAGTATCTGCAGCCAAGATGAGTTGATGTGCTGGTGCGCTCTGAACAGTTTTGGTTACAAAGGTCGGTGCTGGAGGCGGCGTTGGTTCAATGTGAAGAGCCACGGTCTGCTCGGCATCCTCAGTTTCATCTTCTTCAACCTCGGGGTGATGGAAATCTTGAACGAGAGGTGTTTCAAAGGGTGGAGTGTCATTAAGTTCGAACTCTTCCTCAACGAGCTTGGCGGCGCGGCGGCGATTGCCAAACCAGGTGAAGATGCCGCGAATCTTGGCAAGGACTTGCGAGACCGGTGTCGCCGTCACAATCAACGCTCCAAAGAAGAAGAAGAGCAACAAGATTGGAATTGCTAATAAAGAGGTACCGAGATTTGAAAGCGGTCGGCCAACTCCATATCCGACGACTCCCCCAGCGCCCTTAACGCTGTGAATATCAGAATCCTGGAAGACCTGGGCTAATCCGGTGCTGCTGAGAAGAAGGAGCAAGGCACCGATTGTGATGCGACCATTGGCGCGGCCCTCATCTGGAGCTTTGAACAATCTAAAGGCGAAATAGATAAAGAGGAGTGGAGTAACAATTGCAATCTTGCCGAAGGATCCCAAGAGGACGGTGTTCATAAAGCGACCGATTGGATTGTGAAGGTGGAACCAACTACCCGCAGCGCTCAGTAGGGCAAAGATCAAAAGTAGAAAAGCTAGACCATCGCGATGGTGCGCGGCATCTAAATCTCGAGCCTCTTTAAAGAGAAAACGAATGGTGCTACCGATTGCTTTTGCAAAAAATCGCCAGATACCTACCAAGGCGCGACCAATCAAAGCAAAGATAGATGGGCGGCTCTTTGCCTTTGCGCGCGAGGTACTTTGTTTTTTAGCCATAGCGCTCTAAGCCTAAAGATAAGTAGACACTCACGCCTAACGGCGCGCCGTTATACCTCAATAACAACGGGGATGATCATTGGTTTGCGACGGTGTTCTTCGCCAACCCAACTACCAACGGTTCTGCGAACAACTTGTGCAAGCTGATGCGTTCCATTGATACCGCCCGCAACTGAGGTTGCAAGCGCCTTCTCAATCATTCCCTTAACCTCGTCGAACAAGGCCTTATCTTCGGTAAATCCGCGGGCATGAATATCAGGTCCAGCAACAATCTTTCCACTTTGCGAATCGACAACCACAACAACTGAGATGAAACCTTCTTCACCGAGGATGCGACGATCCTTGAGTGAACTTTCGGTAATCTCACCGATGCTCTGGCCATCTACATAAACAAAACCGACTGGGATTGCGCCAGAAATATCAGCATATCCATCATGAACATCAACGACTATTCCATTATCGACAACGATTGTGTTGGTACGAGGAACGCCAGTCTTGATCGCAAGCTCTGCGTTAGCACGTAAGTGGCGCCATTCACCGTGAATTGGCATCACATTCTTCGGCTTCACGATGTTGTAGCAATATAGAAGTTCTCCAGCGGCAGCGTGACCTGATACATGGACAAGGGCGTTACCTTTATGTACGACGGTTGCGCCAAAGCGAGTGAGTTCGTTGATGACGCGGAAGACTGGATTTTCATTGCCTGGAATCAGAGATGAAGCAAGCACAACGGTATCGCCCTTGCCGACGCGGATCTGATGTTCACCGTTAGCCATGCGAGAGAGCGCAGCGAGTGGTTCACCTTGCGAGCCAGTACAAATAAGCACGACGCGATCGCCATGATCTTCGATGTTCTTCGCATCAACAATCTCAAGCCCTGCAGGTACTTCGAGGTATCCCAAGTCCTGGGCTAATTTCATATTGCGAACCATGCTGCGTCCGATGAAGGCAACCTTGCGGTCATGCTGCGCCGCAATCATCATGATCTGCTGAACACGGTGTACGTGAGATGCGAAAGAGGCGACGATGACACGACGCTCAGTTGCACGAAAGACGCGATCCAGAGTCGGCATGATGTCGCGCTCTGAGGTAGTAAATCCAGGGACATCTGCATTTGTGGAGTCGACCATAAATAAGTCAACGCCCTCTTCACCTAAGCGAGCAAAGGCAGCGAGATCAGTAATGCGACCATCGAGTGGAAGTTGATCCATCTTGAAATCACCTGTTGCAAGAACTAATCCTGCTTCAGTGCGAATCGCGATAGCTAGCGCATCTGGAATCGAGTGATTAACCGCAACGAATTCAAGTTCAAATGGGCCGAAGGTCTGCTTCATTCCAGCTTTAACTTCAATCATTGGAGCAGTAATACGTCGTTCTTTTAATTTCGCCTCAGTAAATGCCAAGGTCAATTTGGAACCAACGACTGGAATATCTGAACGTTCCTTCAAAAGGTATGGAACAGCACCGATGTGATCTTCATGTCCGTGGGTTAGTGCGATAGCAACAACATCTTGCAGTCGATCTCTGATGTATGAGAAATCAGGAAGGATTAAATCAATTCCCGGTTGGCTCTCTTCTGGGAAGAGAACTCCGCAGTCAACAATTAATAACTTTCCAGCAATCTCATAGACGGTCATGTTGCGACCGATTTCACCGAGACCACCAAGGGCCACGATGCGCAGAGTCTTAGGAGCTAACTTCGCTGGATAGGGTAAATCGGGATGTGGGTGATTCATTATTTAAGTACAACTCCGCCTTGTCGAAGGTCCTCCCGCAATTGCGCAATCTGCGCATCGGTGGCATCGACAAGTGGCAAACGAGTAAATCCACCAGGTAGGCCCATCATCGTGAGTGCGGCCTTAGTCAATATCGCACCTTGGGTGCGGAAGGTTCCGGTGAATACCGGTAATAATTCTTGATGTATTTCAAGTGCGCGCACGGAATCTCCTGCAAACCAGGCATCGAGCATCGCTTTGAGTTGATTGCCTACGGTATGACCGCAGACAGAGACGAAACCAACTGCTCCAACGCTGAGCAGTGGCAGGTTGAGGATGTCATCGCCTGAATAAACAGGAAGACCTGTTCGAGAGATCACCCATGATGTTGAAGCGGGATTACCTTTGGCATCTTTAAGAGCCACAATATTCTTTACTTCAGCCAAACGACAGATCGTGTCTTCTTCGATTGCAACACCGGTACGGCCAGGAATGTCGTACATCATGATCGGAAGATCAGTTGCTGCAGCTACCGCCTTAAAGTGAGCTTCGATTCCAGCTTGAGGTGGCTTGTTGTAATAAGGAGCGACAATCAGAAGTCCATCGACTCCGAGCTCTGCACAACGCTTTGCTTGATCAACGGTGTATGCGGTCTCGTTATCTCCAGCACCAGTGAGTACCTTGACGCGATCTCCAACTGTGCTCTTAACGACTCGGATAACTTCAAGCTTCTCAGAAGTTTTAGTGGTTGGGGCTTCACCTGTTGTTCCATTTACAGCGATTGCATCATGGCCAGTGTTCGCCAAATGCTCTGCAATCTTTGCCACGCCGTCCCAGTCGATCGCTCCATCTTTTTGAAATGGGGTCACCATTGCGGTGATCAGGCGGCCAAAAGGCGCCTGGATCTGGGTTGTCTGTTTATCAGGCATAGGGAGAAGCCTATCGTGACTAAGGGGCTACTCGCCCTGACTTCTCAAATGCGCCATGCGTAAGAGGCATGAGAGTTGCAAAATATTGCTCCATTTTCTCAGCCACCATCTCAATTTCCCGTTGTGGATAGCTTGGAAAATGCGATCCTTCACGTGAAGTGCGCAGGGATAAGAAATTCATAAGTGCGCGGGCATTCATCGTCACATACATTGATGAATAAAGTCCAACAGGCAAGACCGCGCGGGCTACTTCACGGGCAACCCCTGCATCCAACATCTTTTTGTAGTTTTCGTAGGCAACAGTGCAGCTCTCTTTAATCGCCGCAACAGTAATTTCATACTGCTCATCGGTTCCATCAATAAATGTGTAAGAACCAGCTTTTCCAATTTGTACTAATTTGCGCTCTTTCGCCGGAACATAAAAATTAGGACGAAGTTCGCGATAACGACCTGACTCTTCGTTGTATGAGGCGATGCGATGGCGCATGAACTCTCTAAATACAAATATTGGCGCGGAGATAAAGAAGGTCATTGAGGTGTGCTCGAATGGAGATCCATGGCGTTCGCGAGCTAGATAATTGATTAATCCTTCAGAGCGAGCGGCGTCAGAATTAACGTCATCGAGTGAGTTTTCACCTGCTGTAGAAACGCGGGCTGCCCAGATGACATCAGAGTCACTGGCACTTGCCTTCACCAATTCGACTGTTACATCGCTACGGAAATTTATCTCGAAATGCTCTTCGCTCATGTGGCGACCTTATCTATTGGCACCCGAAGGGCTAGGGATTAGGGCAGAATATCGGCGTGTCAGTGAAGCGCGATTCCCTCAGTGTTGGCCTGGCAGTAGGGGCAGCGGGGGTCGCCTTCGGGGCCGTCGCAGTTGCCGATCACTTCACGGTAGCTCAAGCCTGCTTCCTCTCCCTTGTGCTCTTCTCTGGCGCATCGCAATTCTCGCTCGTCGCCGTCATGAGCGCAGGCGGAAGCGCTTTGAGCGCAATTGTGACCGGAACATTTCTCGGTGGACGAAATGGCTTGTACGGCGTTCGCATGGCTCAGATCCTTAAACTCAAGGGCTGGAAGCGAGCACTTGCAGCTCAGATAACAATTGATGAATCGACTGGCGTAGCAATCGCCCAATCAGAACTTGAAGATCAGAAAACTGCATTTTGGTACACGGGCTTTGGCGTCTATGTTTTTTGGAATCTCTTCACACTCTTAGGTGCGCTCGGAGCCAAGGCAATCGGCGATACATCTGCCTGGGGTCTGGATGTTGCCTCCCCCGCAATCTTCTGTGCCGTGCTCTTCCCGCGACTCAAAGAACGAAAGATGTTGATCGCATCCATCCTTGCTTTCGTCTGGGCACTTTCCATCACAGAACTAGTACCAGCAGGCGTACCTATTATTTCCACGGTTGTCATCGCGGCGTTAGTCGGGTGGAAGTAAATGAACTCACAGTGGATTGCGGTAATTATTACAAGCCTGGCTTGTTACGCCCTTAAATTTATCGGCCATGCAATTCCAGAAATTTGGTTAGCCCATCCCCGCGTTCAGAGAATCACTAATTTAATTCCAATTGTCTTGCTTAGCTCATTAGTCGCAATGCAGGCATTCACCATCAAGACCAAATTTTTTGTGGATCATCGATTGGCTGGAATTGCTGTTGCGCTCATCGCATTAAAAGCAAAATTGCCATTCCCCGTCGTTGTAGTCGGGGCAATGGCAACTTCTGCGATTGTGTATCGCTTTAAAATTTAGAGAATTGCAAGGGCCTGAAGCTTTGCCTCAAGATCCTTATCTGAAGGCTCAGTCATATGAGTTCCATCAGGAAAAATAATTACTGGAATTGAACGCATCCCACCGTTTATCTCAATAACTTTATCGGAGGCTGCCTGATCTGCCTCGATATCAATGTAGTTATAGGCGACCTTCTTAGAATCTAGAAATCTTTTGGAGCGGCGACAATCTCCACACCATGCAGCGCTATACATCGTAATTTGAGCAGACATTAAAATCCCTTATCTCACTTCGAATTATTTCAGAAAGTGAATTCTACTTGAGATCAAGAAAGTGTTCGAGTCCAAATGTGAGTCCAGGCGTCGAAACAACTTTGCGGACTCCTAGTAATACGCCAGGCATGAATCCGGTGCGATCGATGCTGTCGTGGCGAATGGTGAGTGTCTCTCCGACATCTCCAAGAATTACCTCTTGGTGTGCCACTAAGCCTCGCACGCGCACTGAGTGAATCGGAACATCCCCGACCTTTGCGCCGCGAGCGCCTTGCAAACCAGAAGAAGTTGCATCAGGCATTGCCTCTTTATTTACTGAAGCACGCGCTTCGGTAATGAGTTCGGCGGTACGCGAAGCTGTTCCTGATGGAGCATCAGCCTTATTTGGGTGGTGAAGTTCAATTATTTCCACTGATTCGAAGTATTTAGATGCCTGAGCGGCAAACTGCATCATCAATACCGCACCAAGTCCAAAGTTTGGTGCAATGAGTGCGCCGACTTCAGGATTAACAGCGAGCCAACCTTTAATGGTCTCTAGTTTTGCAGCGTCGAAGCCTGTAGTTCCGACAACCACGTTAACTCCATGATTAATTGCAAAATCAAGGTTTCCCATAACTGATTCAGGATGAGTGAAGTCGACAACTACTTGTGCACCACTTGTTACAAGACTGTTGAGGTCATCACCAAGATCAAGTGCTGCGACGAGTTCTAGGTCTGCAGCCTCATTGATTGCGCCAACTGTTGTAGCGCCCATTCGACCTTTAGCACCGAGCACCGCTACTTTGATTGTCATGCGATTACCTTCTCAAACTTTGTGGCTGATTTAAAGGGACCGACAAGTGCAAGAGTAGAAGGTCGAGGCAGGATCGTGCTGGCAATTGCCTTAATTTCATCAGGTGTTACACGCGCAATCTGAGCCAAGATTTCATCGAAGCTCATCACCTCGCCATAAACCAATTCGCTCTTACCAATACGCATCATGCGAGAGCCTGTATCTTCTTGGCTCAAGACCAAGGACCCTGTAACTGAGCCCTTAGCGCGGGTGATCTCTTCATCGGTCAAACCGTTCTGGGCAATATCAAATGAGATGTCGCGAATAATCTTGATGACTTCTTCAGTCTTATTTGGTTGGCAACCAGCGTAGAAGGACATGGTGCCGGCGCCAGAGAATTGTTGGACATATGAGTAGACCGAATACGCCAAGCCGCGCTTTTCGCGGATCTCTTGGAATAAGCGGGAGGACATTCCGCCACCCATAGCGGATGCCAGAATGCTCAGAGCAAAGCGACGTTCATCGCTGCGCTCAACACCTTGCACTCCAAGAAGAAGGTGTGACTGCTCGGTCTTGCGATCAATAATTCCCACGGTGCCAGTCCCCCGCGCTTTAACGACAGGTGCATGGCGAAGATTTGGGGTGTTATCGGGCACATCAAGGAAGCCATCGCGAGAGATTGCTTGCTCGATAAGTTTCACAACCTTCTTGTGGCTGATATTTCCAGCGACCGCAATAACGATATCTTCTGGGCGGTAGCGCTTCTTGTAATAATTAAATATTGAATTTCGTGACATTCCATTAATGGATTCAGGTGTGCCCAGAATTGAGCGACCAAGCGGTGTATCGCCGTAATAAGTCTCGAGGTATAAGTCATGGATGAGATCCGATGGATCATCATCACGCATCGACATCTCTTCAAGAACAACAGTGCGTTCAGCATCAACATCAGCAGCTGTCACAAGAGAGGATGTAATTAAATCTGCGATGACATCGACCGCGAGCGGCAGGTCGGTATCAATCACACGAGCGTAGAAGCAGGTGTACTCCTTACCAGTGAAGGCATTCATCTCGCCGCCGACTGCTTCAATAGATGAAGAGATCGCCATGGCGTCGCGGCGGGAAGTTCCTTTAAAGAGTAAATGTTCTAGAAAGTGTGAAGCTCCCGCGACGGACAAAGTCTCATCACGGGAGCCCACATTGACCCAAACACC
The DNA here is from genome assembly GCA_903932705.1 of uncultured Actinomycetes bacterium. Taxonomy (GTDB): domain Bacteria; phylum Actinomycetota; class Actinomycetes; order Nanopelagicales; family Nanopelagicaceae; genus PALSA-747. The sequence continues at coordinate 8,522 of CAIZHC010000018.1, forward strand.
AAACGTTGCGGAGCGAACGGTTGAAACCTCTTCGGTAACAATTCGTAAGCCGCTAGGCAGAATGGTGCGTGCCATTAATTATTCAGCTGGTGCGTCAGTTGGAGTTGTTCCATCAGCAAGAACTGGAACCAAAGAGAACTTGCCCTTTGGATCAATCTCGTTGATCTCAACTTCAATCTTGTCGCCAACCTTCATTACCTCTTCGAGGTTCTCAATGCGCTTTCCACCATGCATCTTGCGGATCTGCGAGATGTGGAGCAAGCCATCTTTACCAGG
>CAIZHC010000019.1 GCA_903932705.1 uncultured Actinomycetes bacterium
GACGCGATCAGGCATTCCGCCAGCTGTAATACCTTCGACCTCTGGAACATCCATTCCTAGCGCTGCCCGCGCAGCCAGGTAATCATCATGTGCTGCCCTATATTCGCCAGCAAGAACTGGATCGCTCTCAAGTCTCTCTTGCATCTCAGCCATCATTCCAGAACTCTCAAGAGTTGAAATTGCGCCGGTAAGTTTTGGGCAGGTTGCGTAATAAAAAGTAGGAAAGGGAGTTCCATCTGAGAGCCGAGGTGGAGTCTCCACTACATCAGGCTTTCCACATGGACAACGATGAGCTATCGCGTGCACATCGCGCGGCGTACGTCCAAGTTGCAGCGCAATCGCCGCTAAATCTTCCGGTGTTGGTTTATCAGTCATCAATTCAGTCAATTCTGTCCAGTCGAGGTAATGGTGGTGAGTAATCGCGAGTACCAAGGTGTTCCACCCGGCGCTACACCTTCAATCGGAGCAACTGGAACTGTCTTCGCTGCAGCTTGAGATGTATTTGTTAGAACAACATATTCACGTTCACCGGGATAGACATAGTGCAAACGGATTCTTGCCTGTGATGCGATGTAATTCGGATCCGACCATTGGGTCAACTCCTTCTCCGCCTCCAGCAAGGTTGCCTGTGATGCCGCCAATTGCGCCTTATAGGCATCAATCTGGGCGCGCTGGGCAAAGAAACTATGTAGCGGCGGAGCGAGAGTAATGGCTAGAACTAAGAGCACCGTGGCGAAGGCTAAGCTCCGCCCCGAGATGCTTTTTAACATGGCTAATCTTTACAGCTTAGCCATTAAAACGTGGGAATGCCCCGCGTCCCGCATAGAGAGCTGACTCATCGAGTTCCTCTTCAATGCGTAGAAGTTGGTTGTACTTAGCTACACGCTCGGTACGAGCAGGTGCACCTGTCTTGATCTGGCCGCACTCAAGTGCAACAGCCAAGTCAGCAATGGTGGTGTCTTCGGTCTCGCCTGAACGGTGGGACATCATGCTGCGATATGAATTGCGATGAGCAAGTGAGACTGCATCGATGGTCTCAGTCAAAGTACCAATTTGGTTCACCTTAACAAGAAGGGCATTTGCAGCGTTCTCCTTGATTCCGCGAGCCAAGCGCTCTGGGTTTGTTACAAAGAGATCATCTCCAACAATCTGAATCTTTGATCCGAGTTCAGCGGTCATCTTCGACCAACCAGCCCAGTCATCTTCATCAAGAGGATCTTCGATAGAAACAATTGGATATGAGCTAACGAGATCCGCGTAATAAGCAATCATCTCATCACTTGTCTTCTGCTTACCTTCAAATGCATAGGTGCCATCCTTGAAGAACTCAGTTGCGGCAACATCCATTGCAAGAGCGATATCTTGACCAGGCTTAAATCCTGCAGCCTCGATTGCCTCAAGAATCAAATCAAGTGCAGCACGGTTGCTATCAAGGTTTGGAGCGAATCCACCTTCATCGCCAACGCTTGTTACGAGTCCACGCTTCTTAAGAACCGCCTTGAGAGCGTGATAAATCTCTGCGCCCCAACGTAGGGACTCTTTAAATGACTCAGCACCAATTGGAGCAACCATGAACTCTTGAACATCAACGTTGGTGTCAGCATGCGCTCCACCGTTGAGGATATTCATCATTGGTACTGGGAGGGTGTGTGCTGTTGGGCCACCGATATAGCGGAAGAATGAGAGGTCTGCGCTCTCGGCAGCAGCGCTGCCTGGGATTACGGCCCACTTGGAGTTGAACTCAAGAACAATGTGAAGCGCCAATGGTGGAAGTCCATGGTGCA
>CAIZHC010000020.1 GCA_903932705.1 uncultured Actinomycetes bacterium
ACGTGCGATACCCAAGGGCCTTGCATTCCGACCAGGCTTTCTCGTCATAACCCAATATTTGTGTTCCAGGTTCCGCCAAGATGCGACGCAGGCGCGCTGCTGATTGCGATTCGCTATCTGCCATGTGATGAACAATCTGGCGCGGAGTCCAACCGGCGTGATCTGCCTTATCAAGATTCTCTGGAGTTATCTCAGCAACCGCTGCAATAAATACTTGTGTAGCTTCAAAGTAAGTTTGGGCATAATCTTTTAAGGTCATGCCCAAACTCTACCGAGATTAGAGATTTTCCTCCTGATAATAATTTTTCCAAATCAGGCGATGAATCTTGATCTTGTAAGGAAGTGAACGCACTCCAGGAATCAGAGGCATGATAATTAATCCGAGTGAAAGTCCACCCATAATTACCATGATCCATGCATCTGCATTCGCTCCAAATGGATGATTATCTTCATTGTTAAACGGTGGAATCTGATACCAGAATGAATAGAGCCATAACCAGGCTTGACCTGGATAACGGCCGGTCTCATTCATCATGCCCCAGGTGTCGCCTTGCAAATTCGAGGCGGTACTTTGATCATTGAAGTAACTTCCATCACCTAAGAAGAGTGTCTGCTTGGTGTTATCGCTCTGGAAGTAATTTCCTTGACTCAATAGTGCGCCATCAAGTGAACCAGCCTGAGCCATCGTTAGAAGCCCCGCTGCTAACTCAGGGACTGGACCGTAATCTCCAGTTGGAACCTTTGAAGCATCTTGGTTTGCCTTTGTTAATGCGGTGTCATAGTTGGTAGCCCATGTGCTCTGTTGCTTGGCATCAGATGCTTGCCACAACTTCAATGCATCAGCTACAGGGGCTGCATTTGAAACTGTCGTTAAAGGAGTGATGACAAAGTCATTGACTGTGTCAACGGGATGGGTAACGCCCATGATTTTTGCTAGGTGAAGTGGACCAAGGTTCACTCCATCTGAAGCGGTGTTATATGGGGCGCCATATCCTGCAGTGCCACTTGTCCCAGCAAGTTCCTGAACTGAGGTTGCATAGAAATCTGCCGGAGCGGAAACCGCCCAATCCTTAAATGTAATCTGCTTATCATCAGGAGAGCCAAAGAGAGTTGAGAGTACGGCTGCCAGTATGGCAATGATGACTACAGCTACTACGCCCTCTTTGATGAGGTCATAGCGACGAGTCCGACCGCCCCATGGTGCGGCTTCGAGTTCGGTGCGACGATCGCTCACTTTCTCTCCCCCAATTCCTTATTAAATGCATCAATCGGAGGAACGACGCCCTTAGATCGAACCAATAAAACGTGAATCAAGGTGATGACGCCAATAATCACGGGCAAGAAAGCGACGTGAAGCAAAATCATCTGTCCAAAGTTCGTGACGTTGAACTTCGATCCAATTCCAACGGAGTTAAAACCATCTTTCGCCTCATAGGAGATCCATTGTGAGTCAAAATTGGTCTGGATGAGGTAACCAGTAAATGCAGTCGCGATTGATCCAACGAAAGCGAGCGCGCCAGTTACCCAGGTCATCATGCGCTTGCCGCGCCATGCTGCCATCCAGAACTTTCCCCAGAGATGAACGACCATGAAGATGAAGAAGAATTGAACAGCCCAGAAGTGGATGCTATTAACAAAGTGCCCGACGCTTGAATAGTGGTACCAGCTTGCGCCTTCAAATGAGAGCCATAGCCCTGAGGCGATGATGACTCCGAGTGAGGCGAGAGTGGCAACGCCAAACATGTAAATCCAGGAGGCTACATAAGCTGGTTGCGTATCTGGAAGAAGTTTCTCAACTGGAAGATTTTTCTGCCAAGCCTTACGGAGCTTGGTAGTCCACATCTCTTTTTCAATACCTGTGCTCATTTCTGCCCCTTTCCTTTCTTGCTACCGGGAAATGGGAGAACCAGCGCTAGTCCGAAGACCAGCAACATCGAGAGAACGACGACGAGGTTCGTGATTGACATCTGGAACCAGCCGATATGAATGTATACAGCCTTGAGGTTCATGAAGTGGTGGAATATGCCCATGAAAGAAAGGTAGGTGTTGGGACTCTTAAAAAGTAGGTTCTAGACCACTTGTTTTCCCCTGAGCGCAGGACTGAGTGCCAACACTCCTGCTAGAGTCCCGTTTACTGGAAATTTGAGACCTGGAGCGTGCATGACTGATATAACGATTATGCAGCGGGAACTCACCCCGTTTGAGCACCTTGTACTTGACCTGCTTTGTAAGGGCAAGTCCAATGCTGCAATCGCACACGACACTGCGCACACTGAAAAGGTAATTGAAAATACGGTTTCTAGATCTGCCA
>CAIZHC010000021.1 GCA_903932705.1 uncultured Actinomycetes bacterium
CGTACTTAAGCAGCGACAACCTGAACCTGAATGTTGGCGGCAACCTGGGTGTGAAGGTTTACCTTGGCGGTGTAGTTACCAAGCTTCTTCATAGCGGGGGCCTTCAAACGGTGGCGGTCGATATCAATTCCGACTGATGACTTAATTGCTGCAATGAGATCCTTATCGGTGACTGAACCGAAGAGTGAGCCTGTTGCGCCAACCTTTGCCTTCACAACAATTGGAGCGTTCTCCAAAGTTGCCTTGATTTCGCGGGCATGATCAAGATCGCGAATCTCGCGAGCGCTACGTGCGCGGCGAATTCCTTCGATCTGCTTCTCTCCGCCGAGTGACCATGCAATTGCATTGCCATTTGGAAGGAGGAAGTTGCGTGCATAACCATCTTTAACGGTTACAACATCGCCAGCTTGTCCGAGTCCTGCAACTTCACGAGTAAGGATGAGTTTCATCTGCTGCTCTCCTTATCTTGCTGTTGAGGTGTAAGGCAAGAGCGCCATTTCGCGGGAATTCTTAACCGCGGCAGCAATTGCACGTTGATGTTGGGTGCATGCACCCGTTACTCGGCGAGCGCGGATCTTGCCGCGATCTGAGATGAACTTACGAAGAGTTGCGATGTCCTTATAGTCAATATAAGTAACTTTCTGTTGGCAGAAAGAACATGGCTTCTTCTTAAACTTTTTGAGGGCCGCAGCCGACATCTTCGGCGCGACCTTCTTTGGCTTTAAGGTCTTATTACTTCTTGCTCCCACTGTGGTGCTCCTTTAAGAGGGCCCTGTAATTAAACAGGAATGGTTGATTAATTAATTAGAATGGAGGTTGATCATCTGATGCGCCGGTTGCCCAACCGCCACCAACTGGTGCGGCTGACCATGGATCATCTGATGAAGCAGTCTCTGTTGTAGCGGTGAAGCCGCCAGTACCCGCTCCGCGAGTTGTCTTTGTGACCTTTGCAGTTGCATTGCGAAGTGATGGACCTACCTCGTCAACTTCAACCTCAAATACTGTGCGCTTCTCGCCTTCTTTAGTCTCATAAGAGCGTTGCTTGAGACGACCAGAAACAATGACGCGCATTCCGCGTGTCAAAGATTCTGCGACATTCTCTGCAGCTTGACGCCAGATCTGACAGTTTAGAAAGAGGCTATCGCCATCTTTCCACTCGTTCGTTGCCTTATCGAGATAACGAGGAGTTGATGCAACGGTGAACTTTGCGACTGCAGCACCAGATGGTGTGAAGCGCAGTTCAGGATCGCTTGTTAAGTTACCGATCATTGTGATTGTTGTATCGCCAGCTGCCATTTTTCTCTCGCTTAATTAACTGTTATCTGATTATGAATTGAGTGAATCTGGACGTACGACCTTTGTGCGTAGCACGGCCTCGTTCAAATTGAGTTGGCGATCAAGTTCTTTAATCGCATCTGGACCACAGTGCAGATCTGCAACAGCGTAGATACCTTCGGCTTTTTTATTGATTTCGAAGGTCATGCGGCGACGTCCCCAAATATCGAGCTTGTCGACGGTTCCACCACTGTCTTTGATGATCTTGAGGTATGTCTCAAGACTTGGTGCGACTGTGCGTTCTTCTAGGTCAGGATCGAGAATGACCATGATTTCATAATGACGCATGCGTTAACCCCACCTCCTCTGGACTAAAGCGGCCGTGGTATTTCCACGGCAGGAGGGTTACTGCTCCTAGCAGCGGAAAGGACGGGTGCCCTGAACGTGTAGGAAGGGTAAGCCTAACTCCTAGGGGTTAGATAGGAGAAATTGCTCCTCCTGTGAGGGTTCTGGCTCTGTGGATACTTGGGCTTGCGTTGATTTGAGCGTGCGAAAGGCGAAGAAGAGGCTGGTCGCCACCCGCACCAAGATTGCTCCGGCATACCACTTGGCTGGAAGCGCGAATTTTGCTCCCGCATAGCTGCCCAGATACTCCCAAATCGCAAAGTGATAAAAGGCTTCAGCGCCTTGCCAGATCCAAAAGGCCGCCCGATCACGATTATTTACCAAGGCAATAACTGCCAGCGGCGCGAGCCACAGAACATATTGTGGTGAGTAAACCTTATTAAGGGCGGTAAATATCGCCACAAAGATAAAGGCGATTTGAGCCAGAGTCGGAGTAAGAGCACTTCGATATAAATATCCAAGAACCGCAAGAGAACCGAGTGCGAAGAGCGCCATCCAGTAGAAATTAAGGTGCGGAACATCAATCCCATAAATACTGAGAGCTTGCCACAGTGATCCAAGATCAGCCGGCCTCGTTGAGTTCATTTTGAAAAATCTCCACCAACCGGTTGGAGTCGTCAGTATAAAAGGTAGATTAATAATTAACCACAAGATAGTTGTCTGCGCGGCATATCGAATTGCTAATCGATATTCACGTTTCATGAAAAATATCAGCGCAATAGGGATGAGCAAAACTACTGGAAAGAATTTTGTTGCAATAGAGATAGCTAAAGTCACCGCACTCCACTCATACCTCTTCTTATCGAAAAGATATATTGCCAACAGCGCTGTAACTACAGCCCACATATCCCAATTGATGTACATAGAAGCTATGACAGCTGGTAGCAATGGAAGCAGGTACCACTTCTTTGGATTCATTCTTGACACCAAAAAAGCAGAGGCAATAAACAGAAGTGCGATGAGTGCGATATTTATCAAATAATAATATTTATCGGCGTTATACCCGTGCGGAGTAATTAGGGCCGTCGCCCACATAACTACTCCAGTGAGTGGAGGGTACTCAACTGAATTTGTCGCACTTGAATATGGCCAGATGTGATTGACCAAACCTCGTGCATCAAAGAGGGCAGGCAGGTCGCTGTAACACTCATGAACATCGACTCCTACACCAGTCCAATTAGTTGTGTAGCAATGATTAAATTTCACGACTGATAAGAGAACTGCGAGAAATGCAAGAGCAATCACAACTTTATTGGAGAAAGAGATCTTCACCTTTTTAACGCTTATTTCTTCTTCTTCTTTGGTGAAGGCGCAGGAGTAGGTTTGGGTGTTAGTGCGAGTTTGGGATCAAGAGTTGGAACTGCGCTCTGCATAGGAGTCGGATCTGTTCCGCCGATATCTGCAGGTGGTGGGAAATCCATAATCGGGGTGTGTGCTAAAGCTGTGCGCATATATTGATCCCAAATTTTTGCAGGGAAAGTTCCACCAGTAACCGCGTTCAAGCCGCCGATTCCATTGAGTGATTGAGATGCGTTATCTCTAAAGAGAGCCACGCTGGTAGCCATTTGTGGAACATAACCTGTAAACCATGCGCTGGCATTATCGGTAGTTGTTCCCGTCTTACCTGCACTTGGTCGACCCAAATCTGCAACAGCACCTGATGCTGTTCCATATTGTGTAACTGTCTGTAGGGCGGTTGTTAGATCGGCCATTACATCGCTAGCAAATACCTGATTTGTTTGAGGTTGCGCTTGGTACAAGATGCCGCCATTATTTCCGACAACTTCCGAGACGATATAAGGCTTCGCATATACGCCCTGCGCTGCAAAAGTTGCATAAGCCGATGCCAGGTCAATGACATGTGGGCTAGCAACACCGAGGGTAACTGATGGCCCTGAAACCATTTGAACAGTGGTCGGAATACCAGCACGACGGGCAACATCAATCACCTTATCTGGTCCAACTTTAATTCCAAGAGGGACAAAGACGGTATTTACCGACTCGGCAATTGCATCTAACAGGTTAATGTTTTTGAATTGTTCGTTTCCATAATTAAATACTGGATATGGTCCTTGGGAACCTGGATCGAAGAAGACTTGCGGTGAACGACCATTCCAGATGGAGTGGAGACTAATTCCAGATTCGAGGGCTGCAACCAAAGCAAACGGTTTAAATGAAGATCCTGCTTGCGTGGTTGCCTGGGTTGCATTGTTGTATTGACTCTTTAAGAAGTCTTGTCCGCCATACATGGCGAGCACCGCTCCAGTTCCTGGTTGGATGGAAACAAGTGCGATGCGTAAATTATTAAATGGAGATTTTGGAGTGCGCTTAGCTACCGCATCAACTGCAGCTTGCTGGTCTTTCTTAACAAGGGTCGTCTTAACAACCAAGCCACCTTGCATGAGTTGATCTTGGGTGAAGCCAAATTTTGCTAATTGGTTTTCAATCCAGGAAACAACATATCCCTTTGGACCTGCCAGTGAGCCAGATGTAACACGAGGTTGGATAAATGGAAATACTTGAGCCTTCTCCTGCGCCGCAGTTATCCATCCAGCTTTTGTCATTCCACTAAGAACATATTTCCAACGGGCTTGGAGTCTTGCTAAATAATTCGGACCGTTTGCGGGATCGTAATATCCTGGAGCATTCAAGATACTTGCTAGCACTGCAGCTTGCGAGATTGTAATTTGATTAACGGTTCGCCCAAAGAAAACTTGTGACGCGGTCTGCACACCGTAAGAGCCGCGGCCAAAATAAATGGTGTTGAGGTAATCTTCAAAGATTTGATCTTTTGATAACTGCTGTTCTAACTTAACGGCAATTACTATCTCTTTAATTTTTCGTTGCACGCTCTGCGCGGGAGATAAGAATGCAGTCTTCGCATACTGTTGCGTGATCGTGGA
>CAIZHC010000022.1 GCA_903932705.1 uncultured Actinomycetes bacterium
CTTATTCTTCTTAATCAATTCTTTGGCGTAATCAATCGCCTTTTCCTTGTGCTTCTTATAGGTGTACTCGCTCACTGCATTTGTGATGACAGGAGTGAGTTCTAATACCTTCGCCATTTGAGCCACTGTATCCAAGCAGCGAACTGCATCAGAGGTGTGAATCTCCTCTAAACCAAAGACTTGATACAAAGAGTGCATACGCTTTGCTTGCAATTGACCGACGAGTTGAAGCGGGCGGTCTTCATCTTCACCTTGCCATTCGGTGCGCTCTAGCGCTTTAGCATGGCGCAACATCACCAAGGCAGAAGTGTCATAAGGGGTTACCCCAAAGCGTTCCAAAATGTGACGATCACTATCGCGAGTTGCACGAAAGGCAGCTGATTCAAGATCCAACCAGAGAATTTGATCGACCTCTTCGTTGGGATGAAAGGTGCTCTTATCTTCAATGAGTGATGCGCTCCAATAGGAAACTTGCTTGAGCCCATCTGGAACGAAATATTCAACGGAACCAACATATGGGCCGAGCTTGATACTCAGGCCAGTCTCTTCCAAGATCTCGCGGTAAGCACAGGAGATAAGTGCTTCGCCATCCTCAACTTTGCCCTTCGGCAGAGACCAATCGTCATAACGCGGACGATGAACAAGCAAGACTTCAATCTCACCTTCAATATCTCTACGCCAAACAACTCCGCCGGCTGCAACGATTGAAGGCGTCATCCGCGTGCCCGATACCACTCGATAGCCGAGGTGTGGAAGTCTTTGAGTCGCGCACCTTCTGAGTCATTTTTAACTTCAAGCCAATTTCCATCTGCTAGAAGTTCCCAACGAACGAATTCATCTGAGAGATAACTATCAATCGCGCCAATTAAAAATCTCTTATGATCGCTTTGAGTAATTTGAACCAAACTCTCAACGCGGCGATCAAGATTACGATGCATGAGATCAGCGCTACCGATGTAAAGATCATCATTTCCATCATTGGCGAAGTGGAAGATACGTGAATGTTCGAGGAAGCGACCGACAATGGAACGAACTCTGATGTTCTCAGAGAGTCCTGGAACTCCCGCGCGGATGGCACAGATTCCACGGACGACAAGATCAACTTGAACGCCGGCGATTGAAGCTTTATAGAGCGCCTCGACGAACTCCTCATCCAAGATGGAGTTGAGTTTCATACGGATAAAGGCGGTCTTACCAGCTCGATGGTTCTCAATTTCACGTTCAATTCGCTCAAGGAGTCCAGAACGCATGGTGCGTGGAGCAACGAGCAGGCGAGTGAAGGCGGTCTGTGGTGCAAAGCCAGAGAGTTGATTGAAGAGTTTATTTACATCTTCACCGAGCACGGGGTCTGCGGAGAGGAGGCCGAAATCCTCATATAAACGTGCAGTCTTAGGGTTGTAGTTACCCGTGCCGATGTGAACATAACGGCGAATTCCATGGGCCTCTTGGCGAACTACCAAGGAGAGCTTGGCGTGAGTCTTGTAACCGATAAGTCCGTAAACCACGTGGACGCCGGCATCTTCAAGCTTTCTTGCCCAGCGCACATTTGCAAGCTCATCAAAACGGGCGCGAATTTCAATGACAGCAAGAACTTGCTTGCCAGCCTCTGCTGCTTCAATAAGTGCTTGCACAATCGGTGAGTCACCTGAGGTGCGATAAAGGGTCTGCTTGATTGCAAGGACATGCGGATCAGATGCAGCTGATTCTAGGAAGCGAACCACACTTGAGGTAAATGATTCGTAAGGGTGATGCAAAATTATTTCGCGGCGACGAATCGCATCAAAGAAACTATCTGTTGAATCAGGATCAGTCTCGCGTAAATCTGGAGCGACTTGATTTCTAAATGGCGGGAAGCGAAGTTCAGGTAGATCAATATCTGCGAGCTGATTCAATCCAGTTAGATCCAGAGGTTCCTTGTAACGACTGATGTCTTCTTCATTGATGTTGAGTTCGTCCATCAGAGTCTTAAGAAGTTCAGGTTGAATATCGCGATCTACTTCAAGGCGCACCGGTGGACCAAACTTGCGGCGCAACAACTCTTGCTCCATAGAAGCTAAGAGATCTTCAGATTCTTCCTCTTCTAGCTCCAGATCAGCATTTCGTGTAAGACGGAAGGTGTAATGATCTTTAACTTCCATTCCTTGGAAGAGTTCGTGCAAGTTAGCGATAATCACTTCTTCCAGCGGAACAAAGCGACGGAGTCCAGGCTTACCCGTCTCTACAAAACGCGGCAGGTTTGATGGAACTTTAACGCGCGCAAAGAGATCCTCTTCAGAATCTGGCTTCTTCACAACAACTGCAAGATTGAGGGAGAGTCCTGAGATATAAGGGAATGGATGTGATGGATCGACAGCTAGTGGGGTAAGTACTGGGAATATCTTGGTATGGAAAACTTTGTTGACAGCCGCACGCTCTGCTTCATCGAGTGAACTCCACGCTGCAAGTTCAATTCCATATTTACCGAGCTCTGGCAGAACTACTTTGTGAAAAGCGTGAGATTGTCGCTGCAGCAACTCCTGTGTCTTCTGTGCAATCTGACTCATGAGTTCGGTTGGGGCGTAACCCGCTGTATTAATTTTTGTGACGCCTGTTTCAATCTTGCGCTTCAGTGTTGCAACTCGAATCATGTAAAAGTCATCGAGGTTTGAAGAGAAGATCGCTAGAAAACGGCAACGCTCTAAGAGCGGAATCGCTGGATCTTCAGCGAGTTCAAGAACCCGCTCATTAAAGGCGAGCCAGGAGAGTTCGCGATCGATCAAACGGCCACGGGGATCATCAATGATTCGGTGGGACATGTTGCTAGTTTGCCTTATTTAGATGAACGGAGGGTTACTAAAGGGTTGAGGCTTGGCGGTTGGCGGCAATCTGGTGGAGCACGATTGCTGTTGCCACGCTGGCGTTGAGTGATTCCACATCAGATTGCATGGGAATCGAGAGAATCAAGTCGCAGGTTTCGCGCACCAGACGAGAGAGACCCTTGCCTTCACTTCCCACAATTACATAGACCGACTCCAAGGAGAGTGAGAACTTTGGAAGTGATTCATCACCCTCGGCATCTAAGCCAACAACGAAATATCCAGCCTTCTTGGCATCCTCAAGAGAGCGAACCAAATTTGTAACTTGGGAGATCGGCAGACGTGCGGCAGCTCCCGCAGAAGATTTCCAAGCAGAACCTGTCATTGCCGCAGTACGACGCTCGGGGATTACAACCCCATCCGCACCAAAAGCAGCAGCGCTGCGCACAATCGCACCTAAATTGTGTGGATCAGTAACTCCATCAAGCCCAATCAAGAGCCCAGGCTTCTTTGCCTTTTTCAGCAGCTCTTCAAAATTCGCATATTGAAATGGCTTAATGACCAGGGCAATTCCTTGGTGCATGGTCGTGCCAGTTAGGCCATCTAAGACTCCGCGTGACACTTCCTTAATCATCAAATTCTGATTCTTAGCCAGACGCATCGCCTCTTGCATACGCTCATCAATCTCAGCGCGCTCTGCAACGAGCAACTCCTTTGCCGGAACCTTGGCGCGAAGCGCCTCAACTACTGGGTTACGACCAGCAACCGCATCAGATGATGGCTTGGTCTCACGACGATGTTCGGGTCTACGTGTCTGCTCGCGTTTTGGAGCACCTTCGCTCTCGCGGCGTTTTTTACCTGGGCGCATTAGCCAATACTCCATCTCGTACCAGAAGCGGTATCTTCAATAACCACTCCTAGCACTGCTAGTTGATCACGAATTGCATCGGATGCTGCAAAGTCTTTTCGGGCACGCGCTGCCTGGCGTTGTTCCAGCGCCAGTGAAATTAATCCATCCAAAGTTTCTGCAGAGGAGGAAGAATCTGTTGCAAATATTGGATCAAAGGGATCACAACCGAGGATGGAAAGCGCTCCACGAATCTCTGCAGCAGCTCGCTTAACCTCATCAAGATCATTTGCTGCCAGCGCAGTGTTTCCTGATTTCATGATCTCCGAAATTACTGCCAGGGCTGTTGGTACAGCTAAATCCTCATTCATCGCCTCTGTAAATCCAGATGAGATGACTCCTTCTGGAGCGCCACCGAGGATATCTGCAGCGCGTTTCAAGAAACCTTCAATACGACGGAAATTAACTGATGACTCTTCCAGTGCCTCAAATGAGAATTCCAACATGGAGCGATAGTGCGCACCGCCAAGATACCAACGAAGTTCGATTCCGCGAACCGTCTTCAAAATTTCATGTACTTGCAGCGAGTTACCGAGTGACTTAGACATCTTCTCGCCAGATGCAGTTACCCAGGCATTGTGCATCCAGATATTTGCAAATCCCCAACCCGCAGATTCTGATTGTGCAATCTCATTTTCGTGGTGCGGGAAGATTAAATCTAAGCCGCCGCCATGAATATCAAATGATTCGCCGAGATATGCATGTGCCATTGCGGAGCACTCCAAGTGCCAACCAGGACGACCGGCTCCCCATGGAGTCGGCCATGATGGATCTCCGGGTTTTGCAGCTTTCCAGAGCGCGAAATCGCGTGGATCTTTCTTATACGTTAAATCTGCATCTTCAGCAGATTGCAGATCATCTAACTTCTGATTGGAGAGAGTGAGATAACTCTTGAGTTTTCGGACTTCTAGATAAACATCGCCATTACCCGGTGCATAAGCGCTGCCATTATCAATAAGGCGCTGCATCAGTTCGACCATCTGAGTCATATGACCAGTTGCGCGCGGTTCGTACGTTGGGGGCATGACATTAAGCGCCTTGTAAGCATCCGAGAATGCACGCTCATATTTCGCAGCAACTGCCCACCAAGGAATCTCTTCGTGTACAGCCTTGTGCAAAATCTTGTCATCAATATCAGTGACATTGCGGATAAAAGTTACGTCATAACCAGTTGCAGTTAACCAGCGGCGCAAAATATCGAAATTTAACCCGCTACGAATGTGGCCGACATGAGGAGCGGCTTGGACGGTTGCACCACAGAGATAGATTCCGACCTTATTTGCCACCAAAGGTTTGAAATCTGCAACCTCGCGGGTCGCTGTGTTGTACAAGCGTAATTGTGCGGACATTAGGGGATTCTATCGTGCGTTAGGAATAAGCAGCGCAGTGGCTATCGCCGATAAGCCCAAACCTGCACCTGTAAAACCAAGGCCATCTGTGGTTGTTGCGCTCACCGATACCGAGACCCCGCCAAGTGACTTAGAGAGTGCGGCAATAGCTTCTGCTCGACGCGGCCCAATCTTGGGACGGTTGCCAACAATTTGAACTGAGACATTATTGATTGAATAGCCAGCGGCTGTAACTCGGCTCAGCGTTTCGCTCAATAGTTGCGAACCACTTGCACCGGCATACTTTGGATCACTTGTTCCAAAATTAGAACCTAGATCGCCTAGCGATGCTGCACTGAGTAGGGCATCACAGATTGCGTGAGCTGCAACATCTCCATCGGAGTGGCCATCTACGCCAACTTCATCTCTCCAATATAAACCGGCGAGCCAGAGTGCACGCGTCGTATCTTGCGAGAAGGCATGAGCGTCAGTTCCGATACCGACACGAATTTGTTTATCC
>CAIZHC010000023.1 GCA_903932705.1 uncultured Actinomycetes bacterium
GATCCGGCTTATAGGGCGACTCTTCTCTTTTAACATCTGCTCTTTTGATTAAATCTTGAAAAAGGTAATCCTTTAACTTATCCTTTACCTCGTTAAAGGGGAGTACCTAGATACAGCTACCTCGTCATCACGGTGTAAAAAACCCGGGGCGCTGGCCGAACTTCGGTTAGGAAGACCTTGACACGTTCATTCATGCGCGAGTCAAGGAGCAAATATTATGCATGTTTCATTTTTGGTTTGGGCCATAACTGTTGGCCTTATTTCACTTCTTCTCATAATTGACCTCCTCACAGTAAGTGCGAAGCCTCACGAAGTTAAATTAAAAGAGGCAACAGCTTGGTCAATCTTCTATATTGGAGTTGCAATAGCCTTTGGAATTTGGGTTTTCCAGAGATTTGGTAGCCAAAGTGGCAACGAATTCTTCGCCGCATATTTAGTCGAGAAGGCCCTCTCTGTCGATAACCTCTTTGTATTTGTCATAATTCTGGCGCAATTTAGCGTCCCAACTATTTATCACCAACGAGTACTTCTGATTGGGGTCATGTTGGCTCTCGTCTTACGTGGCATATTTATTGCCTTTGGCGCTGCAGCCCTCTCCGCATTTTCCTTCACCTTCGTAATATTCGGCGCAATTCTCATCTGGACGGGAGTTGGTCTCTTTAGGCACCGAGGTGAAGAACCAGATTCAGGTGATAACGCAATAGTTTCTCGTCTTCGCAAACGAATGAATCTGGCGGATGATTTCCACGGGTCAAAACTATTTATTCGGCAAAATGGCCGCAGGATTGCAACACCAATGTTTCTAGTGATGATTGCAATTGGATCTACTGACATGCTCTTTGCGCTGGACTCAATCCCGGCCACATTTGGTGTTACTACGGAAACTTTCCTGGTTTTTGCGGCAAATGCCTTCGCTCTTCTTGGGTTACGAGCCCTCTATTTTCTAGTCAAAGGTTTACTAGATCGACTCGTTTATCTATCCCTGGGTCTCTCATTTATCTTGATTTTCATTGGCGCAAAACTGATAATGACTTTTCTTCACGAACACTTTCATTCAGTCCCAAAGATTTCTACGGGAGTTGGGTTAGCCGTGATTGGGGTAATTCTGATTATTTCAATTGTTGCCAGCCTCGCTAAGAATAATTTCTCGAAATCATGGAAATTATTTCCTAAGACTCTTCGTAAGACGATAGTGCTTCTTGTGGGGTCGACTTTGATTGTTACGGGCTTTGCGCTGATTGTTATCCCTGGACCATTTACGATGCCGCTGCTGATACTGGGGCTCGTCGTGTTAGCTGTGGAGTTCGCCTGGGCCGAAACTCTCCTAATTCGCGTCCGCCACCATGGGGCAAAAATTGACCCGAGAAGACTCTTTAAAAAGAAGTCCGACTAATACGGCAACGCTTCTCTGGCTGCCCCACCTTTGAAGTCAATGGCTTTAGGTGTTTGACATGGATGCCAAAATGATGTCATAATGACATCATGGAGACGTCAAAGTATATTGATCGATTGACCGGGGATATAGAGGCCCTTGGAAAACTAGGTGGTCAGGAGCTTGAAACCGCTGTTTCACGCTTGATTCCGACACTTGCACCCGTTTTACGCTCACGACTCTTAGAGGCTTTGGTTGAAATTGCGGATGAGCTCAAGGAGCAGATTCCAGGGGCTCATTTGGAAGCTCGGGTTCAAGGAGACGAGATTGAGCTCATCTACGTCGAAGATGGGTCAGTCATTCGTGAAAACCCATCGGATCTCAATGCTCGAATTACCTTGAGGCTTCCAGAGGATCTGAAATCACGAATTGAAACTGCAGCGACGCAAGAAGGCATCTCCCTAAATTCATGGCTATTAAAGACCAGTGATCGAAACAGTTTCTCGGTCTCTATTGGAAAACGACAACTAAAGGGAAAGGGAAAGAGCTGATGAAATTCCATCAAACACTTAATCTCGCTAGAGAGGCGAGTTTCGATATTTTGAACCCTGAAGTATTCGCCACAACTCTCTCAAGTGAAGTAACGCTGAACCAATCTCCTGATGGAAAGTGTCACGTAAAGATTTTCGCTGATTCAAAGAAGGCTTTGGAACTTGCCGAACTGGTCGAGATAGTAGCCAAAGGCGAAAAATTAACCGTTCGCGCTGATAAGAAGAGCCGGGGTTTTTGGGGTCTTGATGATGGCGGTTTACATGGACTGTCAATCGAATTGGCTCTCCCGCAAATTGCAAACCTGAAAATTAAGACAGTTTCAGGAGATATCGAAATTAACCAGAGCTTGGCCAATCTTGAGATTGACACGCTCACCAGCGAAGTTTCTATAAATCAAAATCCAAGTGAAAGCTGCACGGTTAAATCCGTCTCAGGCGACGTTTCTGCACACACTTTTTCAGGTTGTGAATACAAGTTTAAGAGTATTAGCGGAAACATAAAGGTTCATGTGGCACCAGATTTGGCGGTTGAAGTTGATGGAAATTCGCTAAGTGGAGATTTGAATTCTGAAATTCCCCTCAACGAAACTTCACATGACTCATCAGGCACCGGCAAAGTAGTTGTAATCACTGTCTCCACAATCAGTGGCGATTTTAATTTGGTCAGAAATTGAGAAGGAGATGAAGAAGATGGAACACATTAATCAGCAAGGTTGCTTGCACAAAAAAATGGCTATGAAATCCAATCCCGAACATGCAAATCTCGGAAGACTCAATATCCAGCACTTACATGGCCTAGGACGCCTAATTTAAAGAATTTTCTAGCTGCTTAGTGCAAAGAGGTGTCTGCCTCACTCCAATTGATAGCGGTAAAGAGAACTTGAAGACCAGATCTTGTAGGGCTCGCGCAAAACAGCCCTACCTTCCAATTCAAGTTCGGAGCTAGGGGTGCGAGGCGAACAAGTCGCCACTCGCCATCACAACGTGCTCTAATAGTGAGAGCGTCACCAGATCTTGAAAACCGTAGGTGCACCTCTTTATTCA
>CAIZHC010000024.1 GCA_903932705.1 uncultured Actinomycetes bacterium
GCCCCCATCGGTAGAACCCCCTCATTCACACCAACTAGAAATACGTGATCCCACTCCAACCCCTTCGCAGCATGCAAGGTGGAGAGAACAACTCCGGGAAGAGTTGGGGGGTTGTTCTGTTCGGCTCTATCTTCTAACTCGCGCAGCAAGGTGCGAAGCGAAGTTGCCCCCGCCTCCTTCATGCTCTGGGCCAAGGTTAGAAAGGCGCGGACATAGTCAGCGTTCCCAAAAGGTCGAAGAACTGATTCCAAATCGTGGAGCCAATCACCTTCGGAAGGAAGAACCGAGGCGCTTCGAATAACGCGCATGGCATCGCGTACATCGACGCGATCGAAGAAGCGCTCCGAGTTCTTTAGCTGCGTTTCAATGGAGCGCGCTTTGAGCGCTGTCTCGAAAGCATCAAGTTGATTATTGGTACGAGCCAAGATTGCGATATCAGAGTGAGTCTTTCCAAGATTTGCGATTGTATCGACGACAGAATTCACCTCCGCTTGAGAAGTGGCAAAGGAGTGTAGTTCTAACTCATCTCCTCGCTCATTCATTGATGTAAGTTCGTGATCACCATGAGTCGAACCAGCTTTAAGAATTCGATTTGCGGTCTCGATGATTTCTGGGGTTGAGCGATAACCGCGTGTAAGACGAACTACCGGAGCCTTGGGATAGCGCTGCGTGAAGTTCAAGAGAAATTGCGAAGTTGCGCCTGCAAATGTATAGATTGTCTGAGCAGCATCTCCAACAACACAGATCTCATCGCGATTTCCAAGCCAGGCATTGAGCAAACGCTGTTGAAGTGGTGATACATCCTGATACTCATCGACTGTAAAGAATCGATACTGATCTCTCACGCGCTCGCGAACATCGCGATCTTCTTCCAACATGCCCACGGTAAGAAGCAAAACATCTTCGAAATCAATAATTCTCTCTTGATGTTTGAGAGTCTCATATGCCTGATAAACCTTTGCAATTTCAGCAAAGTTCTCTTTATCGGGGCGACCATTGGGAATGCGAAGTGAGCGACCAGACTGCAACGCCTCTTCCACGTAATCATTAGGTGCGGTTTGTAATGACTTCGCCCACTCAATCTCACCACTAATCTCACGCAGCGTTGCAACCCCAGGAACCAATGAGGTATCACTGCGGCCCATCGCATCTCCAAGAAAACTTCCCTTTGAGGTCAATAGCTTTGGAAAACTGCCGCCAAAAGAGTATGGCCAGAAGTACATCAACTGTTTAAGGGCTGCGGAGTGGAAGGTGCGGGCTGTTGCATTCGCAACCCCAAGGGTGCGAAGTCTGGCGCGCATCTCCCCGGCAGCTCGCGCAGTAAATGTGAGGGCCAGAGTTTTCGTCGGATCTGTTACGCCAGCGGCAACTGCGTATGCGATGCGATGGGTGATCACGCGAGTCTTACCTGTGCCAGCTCCCGCAATGATGCAGAGCGGGCCGCGGATATTTGTAACAGCCTCGCGCTGTTGCGGATCTAGTCCTTCGAGAATTGCCTCTAATTCCATGAGCAGTCCTAGGGACGCCATGTTTCTGCGCCGGGAAGCGGTGGGCGATCTTCGCCATACCAAGATTGAATCATGGCTCGCGCCACGCTAATTGATGGCGGAAGCAACAAGGTGCCCTCCATGATTGATGCGTATAACTCATTGCGATTAAACCAACGAATCTCAACGATCTCTTCGCCGTCTGGTCTGGCGTTCTCTGGATCTTGAATTGTCGCTTCAAAGGCGATCATCAGTGATTGCGGAAATGGCCAAGGTTGAGAACCTAAGTAATGAATATCGCTAACGCTTACGCCAGCCTCTTCAAAAACCTCACGCACAACGCATTGCTCAAAAGATTCTCCTGCTTCGACAAAACCCGCAAATGTTGAGAAGCGATGCTCAGGCCAGACTGCTTGGCGTCCAAGAAGGATGCGATCCTGCTTATCTTTAACCAGAACGATGATTGCCGGGTCGGTGCGTGGGTAGTGCTCATGCTCAGAAGCACAACGGCGAATTGATCCACCGAGCGCTGGAAGGGTAGGTAGCCCGCAGACCGCGCAGATTGGATGCTTGTGGTGCCAATGCGCGACTGCCTGTCCATGGACGGCGAGACCAATTTCAAGGCTAGTTAGCTCAGCGCTTATCTCGCGTAGCGTCTTGTAATCCTCGTCGCTGCCAATCTTCTCCTCATCACACCAGAGGAAATAGGACTGTTCTGCTTCAATACCAAGAAAAATTCGCTCGCCGCTTCCGGAGATTTGATCTGCGGTCAAGAACTTCAATGAATTGCCCTCGGTATAAAACTCTGAGCCATTGAAATGGATGACCTTGGAAGCCTGCCAAGCAGATTCAAGGGCGGTGGCATCACTTCGGATGTGAGCGGCGCGATCAACCGTGGAGCGCGAGAGAGGCAGATTCAAGATTTTCATCAGGAGGCGACCCTACTAGCCTGACCCAATGAAGGTCATCTCATGGAATATCTTTAACGGACAGGCGGCAAATCCAACTTTGCCTGCGCCAGAGCTCGCCGAATCTATTCGCCAGACCATTGCATCTGTCGGAGGCGATGTACTTGCCGTCCAGGAGGTGGATGAGAACCAGTCTCGCTCCGGAAGCGTGCACCAATTAGAGATTATCGCTAACGCCATGGGTGCGCCCTATTGGGGCTACGCCCGAGCCGTGATTGGAACACCTGGATTTGGATGGCGTAAGCCGAATGAGGAGGAAAAAATCATTCACTCTGATTCAACTCAACCTGGCTACGGAATTGGCCTAGCATCGAAGATTCCGGTGCGAGCATGGCATCGCATTGATTTACCAGCATCATGGTTTGGCTTAGCACTTGCTTATCCGACGGATAAAGGGTTTCGCATGAAATATGCGAAGGATGAACCACGCGTTGCAATCATCGCAGAACTTGAAAATGGAATCACCATCGCAGCTACTCACCTCTCCTTTGTTCCCTTTTGGAATTACTATCAACTTCGCCTCTTGATGCGAAAGATGAAACACCTGCCTGGCAAACATTTGATTGTCGGAGATATAAATCTTCCTTGGAATATTCCACAGCGATTCTCTCGTTGGAGCTCACTTGTAAGTAAGAAAACTTTTCCAAGTTATAAACCATCTCTTCAATTTGATTACATCATGGCGCTAGAGTCGATGGAGAGTAAGCCGATTGAATTCTCTCCGAGTCCGATGAGCGACCATCTTCCTCTTGGAGTTGAGATAGTTCTAAAGTAGATCGATGGATGAGATGAGCGCAGCAATCTCATCTTCTGAAGATAAGTTCTCGCGATAAATTGTCTTGTTATCGGCAACGTAATGGAATGCCGCGCGCACCTTTTCGATCGGAATCCCATGCTGCTTCGAGTATGCCAAGCGATACATCGCCAACTGGATAGAGGCAATCTCTAGATCTTCACCCTCTTTGATGCGGCCAGTCTTCCAATCCACCACTTCAAAGCTATCTCCATCACGATAAATCGCGTCAATTCGTCCTCGCAAGACAATTCCATTGATGACAGTTTCAAATCCCTCTTCAACGGCAACTGGTTCACGTCCAGCCCAACTCGATGCGAGCCACTTCTCTTGCAACTCTTGGAGTGGCACATCAGCTGGAGGCATCGGGTCAAAGAGATCTTCATCAAAGAGAGCTTGGGCACCGAATTGCCTCTCCACCCAGAGATGAAACTCGGTTCCACGTTTGGCATATTTATCGGTATGACGTGGCATGGGGCGGCGAATGTTGAGTGCAAGTTCTTCTGGAGCACTCTTAAGTGCAATCAAGGTAGAAACAGATAGGCGCTCTGGAAGGTAGATCACTTCTGGTTGACGTGCACGCGC
>CAIZHC010000025.1 GCA_903932705.1 uncultured Actinomycetes bacterium
AATGTCACCAATGTAACTTTTGAGGTAAATCTGATTACGCCTTGGGAGATGTGGCCATGGGCGAAGGATTTGGAACGCCTGGAGATAATGCTCCACTCCATTCATTATCACGATGTCGTTCGTTGGTTCCTCGGAGAACCGAATAAAGTCTTCTGTGTAGCTGGTCGTACACAAGGCCAGTATCCGATTGGTGAAACACGGACCATCAGCTCGTACTCATATGACAAGGGAGTGACCGCGCTCGTTCACGCCAACCACATTAATCGCGGCGGAGATAACAGAGCGGAGTTCCGCATTGATGGCGATAAGGGTTCGATCCGTGGCACCTTGGGATTGTTATACGACTATCCAACTGGACGCGTAGATACCTTGGAAGTTAACTCACAAGTTGTGCCAACTGATGGTTGGACGCCATATCCAGTTACAACCCGCTGGTTTCCAGATGCATTCCGCGGAACGATTGGGTCAGTGATGCGTGCAATAGCAACGGGTGCCCCGTTACGCAGCAGCGTCGCAGATACCGTAGGAACACTTCGATTAGTTGAGGCGCTCTATCAATCCATGGATTCTGGATCCTCAATTGACCTCTAACCCGCTCTTTGACCTTACCGGGAAGGTAGCGGTAATTACCGGGGGTAATGGTGGAATTGGATTGGGGTGCGCAAAGGGGCTGGCAGCAGCGTCGGCATCCATCGCGATATGGGCACGTGATCTTGAAAAGAGTGCCGCAGCAATCGCGGAGTTAGAGTCGATGGGCGTCGCCGCAAAGGCATATCAAGTAGATGTTAAATCAAAATCGGATCTGGCTCGGGCGACAGCTGAAACTGTTAAAGATTTTGGCGGCATTGATATTTTAATTGCCAACGCTGGAGTAAATATTCGGATGCGTCCTGAGAAATTTACCGACGAGATCATTGATGAGATTATCGACGTCAACCTTAAAGCGGTATTTCATTGTGCTCAGTTGATATACCCCGAGATGAAAAAGCGGGGCGGTGGAAAGATCATCTTGATTGGCTCACTTACCAGCGTGCAAGGGTTGGGTGTTGCCTCTATCTACTCCGCGACAAAAGGCGCCGTCGTTCAATTGGGAAAGAGCTTGGCAGCTGCTTGGGGCGCAGAGAATATTCAGGTGAATACGATTTTGCCGGGTTGGATAGTTACAGAGATGACCTCAGTAACTCGCGCCGTACCGGGTCTGCAAGAACATGTTCTCTCTCGGACGCCTGCGGGGCGTTGGGGATCGCCAGCAGATTTCGCAGGAATCGCCACATACTTTGCATCCAGCGCCTCTGATTATGTAACCGGCACAGATATTCAGATAGATGGAGGCTTCACCAGCACGCTGGCGATCTTCGATCTCCCTGAGTAACTATCCTTGAAAATCTACGACCTTATTTTTGATCTCACCAATGCCTGAGATTCCTGTTTCTATGACCTGCCCAGCGCGCAAATATTTGGTTGGGCTCCAGCCCATACCAACTCCTGCAGGGGTACCGGTATTAATAACATCGCCAGGAAAGAGCTCCATAAATTGCGAGATGTACCAGACAATGTGATTGATTCCGAAAAGAAGATCTGAGGTATGAGAATCCTGGCGCATCTCACCATCCACTTTGCACCAGAGGCGCAGATTGTTGGCGCTAAGCGCATCAGCCGTAACAATGTAAGGACCCATTGGGTTGAAATTAGGAAAAGACTTTCCCTTCACCCATTGGCCAGAGCGTTCTAGTTGCCAGTGTCGCTCACTTATATCCTGCGAGACGCTGTATCCCAAGATGTGCTTGGCAGAATCTTCAGGGCTCTTGAGGTAGAGCGCGCGCTTTCCGATGATGACCGCGAGTTCAACTTCGTAGTCGGTAGCGGTACTTCCGGGAGGAATAATCACATCATCGTTAGGGCCAATAAATGAGTC
>CAIZHC010000026.1 GCA_903932705.1 uncultured Actinomycetes bacterium
GACAGTTGGACCAATATGTCTTGACTCGATGATTGCGCGTTGTTCATCAGTCGGTTTGATTAACTTGCCATTTATCTTGGCAAGAGCTTCAGCGATTTCAAGTGAGGTGACTTCTTGATCAATTTCAATAATGCCGTTAACGATACGAGTTGCCATTACTCAATCACACTCCTTCCCTCAGATTGCAAGGGACAGAGCGCTCTTATAGAGCAGGTTCCGCAACGCTTGTTGATGACGGCGTTAAAAGTCGCCGCTGCCATTCCTTCAGCAGCTTCCTGAATTTCAGAGGCAACTAACTCTGAATCTATTGCAGATTGGTCGACCGTCTCGTTCTTTCCTGTTTTGCTCTTCAAGAAGAGCAGACCTGCTCCATCTACCTCTGCTCCCTCAGGAATACCTGCAAAACCGCCAGCGACAACACCTAGTTGATAAGCGGCCAACTGCTTGTGCTCTTGCGCCGCTTCCTTTGTAACAGTTGCGCCAGTTTTAAGGTCAACAATGAAATATTTACCAGAAATCGGATCCATTTCTAGTCGATCCACACTTCCACTCAACTTCGCTCGGCCAATTTGAAGAGCAAAATCCTCTTCAACAGCGACCAAGGTACGAGGGTTAGCTTGGTGCCACTCAAAGAAGCGAGTGAGCATGCGAGTTGCCTCTTGAAGTTGTTGTGTCTTTACCCACCCAACGTTCTGATCAACAACCGGCCAGGCCTCAGTCAGTTGTGCGATTCCCTCCTCCAAGGTGAGATCGGGTTTCTTGAAAAGCTCTGATGCGATGAAGTGAATGGCGACGCCTAGAAGCTGCGCCGTTGAATCTCCATCTTGCGCACCTGATTTTTCGAGGAACCATTTCAATCCGCAATCATCAAAAGAGGTGAGAGCACTAGGAGAAACGGGAACAGATTTAGCTGGATCGATAATTGGTTGATCGGTACTTATATTTCGTACGCCAATCCACTGGGAGGGATCTGCGCTTCGCACACCAGAGCTCGATAAGGTCTTTAGAACGCGTGCAGCAAATTCAGAACCTTCCATACTGGAGCGGCGAAGCTCGGCGACTAAGGCTTGCGCCGTAATATCGCGTTCAGAAGGTGTAAATACTCCTTCGGAGGATGCGCCATGGACAAACTCATAAATTTCCTCGAAGTAGCGCGATGGAAGTGAGTCCTCATCAACATAAGAGGTAACCAGCAATCTAGATTTCGCACGCGATAGAGCTACATAGAGAAGTCTGCGTTCATCCGAGGCTAGCCCTGTGGCAGCTGAAGCAGCGATTTCTGCGCGAGAGGTAAGACCACTGCGATCTGCTTCAACGAGGCGTTCACTTCCAAGTAACGATCCCCGCTCTTTGAGGTTTGGCCATGTTCCCTCTTGTAACCCAGTAACTACAACGAACTCCCACTCCAATCCCTTAGCGGAGTGAACTGTCTTGATGGTCACGACCTCTTCTCGAGCCGCGGAAGATGTAATTGCATCACTTAAGATTCGCTCGTTCATGAGTTGTGAAATAAAGAGCGTCGGTGATGAACCAACATTTCGCTCTGCAAAGCGACGGGCAGTTTCAAAGAGTTGAATGACGGCATCAAGGTCGCGGTCTGCTTGAGCACCGCGCGTTCCTCCAGCCAAGGCACGTTAGCGCCAGACATAAGAGATTTTGCTTCCCTCGTAATCGACCGCGTTCTCCCAAATTGCCCAGAGCAAATCTGTAATTTCTTTTGAGGTGCGCATAGTTTTCTTGCAAATTTTGAGAAGATCGTTAAGCCTCTTGAGCGGGGTTATCTGCTCCCACGGCAACTCTGCAGTGGGTTCGGTAAGCGCATCAATCATCATCTCGGTTGTGCTGCGATGATCACTTCGAAGTGCGGCAAATGCGAGTCTGATCTGGCGGAGTTGGAGCGCATCTGCGCCGCCGAACTCCGATAACAAGATCTCCTCTAAAACTGGCCAATCACTTGCACTGAGAGGTGCGGATTTAAGCGCGAGACTTGCAATGCTAAGAATTGGAGAAATCGCTGGATTTTCAGCGAGCGCAAGGGCGGCGGAATCGATTGAAACTGGAATACCGCTCTGTGAGAAGGCCCGAGTGAGTGCGGCTACTTCAGAGCCGGGGCTTCGTACCAAGACCGCCATCTTCGACCAAGGCAGACCATCTCGAAGATGCGCGCTACGTAGGGCATAAGCGATATGTGATGCGCTCTCGCTCTGCGAAGTAAATTTCGCAACGCCAACGCAGGCTGCACCAGATCCGCCCTTATTGGATATTCGAGTTCGGTATTTCGATGGCTGGGTAAATCCAGAACCAATCTCATTGACCAAGGCGCTAATTTCTGGGGCACTTCGAAAATCTTCGGTTAGTACAACCTTCTGCTCAACAAAATCTCCTAGAAATTGGGTGAGGCTATCTGGATCTGCGCCGCGAAAACGACCAATCGCTGAATCTGGATCTGCAAAGATTAAGAGGTCTTCAGGTGCGAGAAGTTGTAGCAATCTGCGCTGGGATTTATCACTCTCTTGAAATTCATCAACCACCACGGTTGAGAAGCGATCTCTAAAATGAGAGAGCCTTGCTTCATCTTCCTGCAACAGATGAATCGCTTCGTTGATGATGGAACTTGGATCGATGCGAACTAAGCGCTCTCCGACAGTGGCGCTTTTAAGTTCGTTTGCGCCAAAGTAGGAGGCCCAAAAATGTGCCACGCCATCCCAATAATTTTCATGAAGAAGCGCACCACGCGCTTGTAGAGTCTTTGCATCCAAGCCGAGCTCTGTAGCCCGCAAAATCAGATCGCGCACCTCGCGCGCAAAGCCCCGCGTTGTGAGAGCTTCTCTTAGCTCTGAATGCCAGGGAATTGTTACATGTGGATTTTGCAACATCTC
>CAIZHC010000027.1 GCA_903932705.1 uncultured Actinomycetes bacterium
AGTGCCGCCACTTTGTTGAGTTGATCCATCTTCATCTGCTGCTGTGTAACGCAATTGGCTGACTTCAGATTGATCTGGAACCTCAAGACCAGGAGCTGCAATGACTGGAGCGCCACCTTCATCGTTCGCTTCAACATTAACCTCAACGTGGAAGAGCAACCCAACGAGCTCCTCTTTAATTCCATCCATCATGGCAGCAAATAGTTCATAACCTTCACGTTGATATTCAACGAGCGGATCGCGTTGCGCCATGGCACGAAGTCCGATGCCCTCTTGCAAATAATCCATCTCGTATAAATGTTCACGCCATTTGCGATCAAGAACAGAGAGCAAGACCTTACGCTCCAACTCTCGTGTGACTGGAGCGGTGAGCGATTCCTCTCGGGCTGTGTACTGCGCCTTTGAATCATCCAAAATTCGATTCAGAATCAAATCTGCATCCAGATTGGCAACTCCACCGACCTCAGCCGCTAGCGACACTGGAGACACCGATGCAGGGTAGAGAACGCGAAGCGCGTTAAAGAGCGCATCTAGATCCCATTGCTCTGGGTAACCCTCGGCGGTAGCACCTTTGACGTAGGCGGTGATTGTGTCAGCCATAAAGTTTTGAACCTGCTCGCTGATATCTGCACCTTCAAGGACCTCGCGGCGCTCAGAGTAAACAACGGTACGTTGACGGTTCATGACATCGTCATACTTCAAAACATTCTTACGCATCTCAAAGTTAAGGGCTTCAACCTGAGTCTGTGCGGAGCGAATAGCATTTGAAACCATCTTGGATTCGATTGGAACATCATCCGCAATTCCGGCAGCTCCAAGGAAACGTTCAACAAGGCCAGAGTTGAAACGACGCATCAAGTCATCTTGAAGTGAGAGATAGAAACGTGACTCACCTGGATCGCCTTGGCGACCAGAACGACCACGCAACTGATTGTCAATACGGCGAGATTCGTGGCGCTCGGTACCAAGGACATAGAGACCACCTGCAGCTACAACGGTCTCATGTTCAAGTGCAACAGCCGCCTTCTGCTTTGCGATTTCAGCAGGCCATGCAGCCTCGTACTCCTCTGGATTGTCAGCAGGATTTAAACCTTGGCGTTGCAGTTCGAAGTCAGCCATAAACTCCGGGTTTCCACCGAGCATAATGTCTGTTCCGCGACCGGCCATGTTGGTGGCAACGGTTACTGCGCCGACCGTACCGGCTCGTGCAATAACGGCCGCTTCGCGCTCGTGCTGCTTAGCATTCAATACCTCGTGCTTGATTCCGCGGCGGGTAAGGACTGCTGAGAGCTCTTCAGATTTCTCTACTGAAACTGTTCCGACAAGTACTGGCTGACCAGCCTTGTGGCGCTTCACAATATCTTCAGCCACGGCAAGGAACTTAGCTGCCTCGGTCTTGTAAATAAGATCGGCTGAGTCCACGCGTGCAGTTGGCTTGTTGGTTGGAATCGGAATTACACCCAACTTGTAGATCTGCATAAATTCAGCGGCCTCTGTCATAGCAGTACCTGTCATACCTGAGAGCTTCTCGTAGAGACGGAAGTAGTTCTGAAGGGTGATGGTTGCAAGAGTTTGGTTCTCATCTTTAATCTCGATGCGCTCTTTTGCTTCTAGAGCTTGGTGGAGACCTTCTGAGTAACGACGGCCTGAGAGCATGCGACCGGTATGTTCATCGACGATGAGTAGCTCACCATTCATAACAACGTAATCCTTGTCGCGCTTAAAGAGCTCCTTAGCGCGAATACCATTGTTGAGATATCCGATGAGTGGAGTGTTTACAGCTTCATACAAATTATCGATACCGAGAATTGTTTCAACCTTAGTGACGCCAGCTTCAAGAATCGAAACAGTCTTCTTCTTCTCATCAATTTCGTAATGAAGATCGCGTTGGAGTTGTCCGCAAATGTTTGCAAATTCCACGTACCACTTCGTCGCCTTGTCGGCAGGTCCGCTAATAATCAATGGAGTTCGTGCCTCATCAATCAAAATGGAGTCGACCTCATCCACAACAGCAAAGTTATGTTCGCGTTGCACGCAATCTTCCAGCGCCCAAGCCATATTGTCGCGAAGATAATCAAAACCAAATTCATTATTGGTGCCATAGGTAATATCTGCGGCATATGCCTCGCGGCGCTCTGCAGGAGTCATGTTTGCAAGGATTACACCAACTTTTAATCCTAGGAAGCGGTGAACGCGACCCATCCACTCGCTATCGCGCTCGGCGAGATAATCATTTGTTGTAACAACGTGAACACCTTTTCCGGTGAGCGCATTTAGGTAGGCAGGCAAGGTTGAAACCAAAGTCTTACCTTCACCGGTACGCATCTCGGCGATATTTCCAAGGTGAAGCGCCGCTCCTCCCATGACCTGAACGTCATAGTGACGCTGGCCGAGAGTGCGCATCGCAGCCTGTCGCACGG
>CAIZHC010000028.1 GCA_903932705.1 uncultured Actinomycetes bacterium
AGCCTTGATGAGGTCAAGTGTCTGAGTTGTAGCTTCTGCTTCAACCATGATTACGGCAATGTCATCGCCTGCGATAGAACCAGCAACAACCATGTCAAAGACAGCCTTCTCCAAATCTGAGTGATTTGGGAATGCAACCCATTGTCCTTCAATCAATGCAACGCGAACTGCGCCGATTGGACCAGAGAATGGAAGTCCTGCAAGTTGTGTAGACATTGAAGCTGCGTTGATAGCAAGCACGTCATACATGTGATCTGGGTTCAAAGCCATAACGGTGACAACAACCTGAACTTCATTGCGCAGACCCTTTACGAATGCTGGGCGAAGTGGGCGGTCAATCAAACGACAGGTGAGAATTGCATCTTCTGAAGGGCGGCCTTCACGACGGAAGAATGATCCAGGGATCTTTCCTGCGGCGTACATGCGCTCTTCAACATCCACTGTGAGTGGGAAGAAATCGAATTGATCCTTAGGCTGCTTTCCAGCAGTTGTTGCTGAGAGCAACATTGAATCATCATCGAGATAAACAAGCGCGGTTCCCGCGGCTTGACGTGCTAGGCGACCGGTTTCAAAACGGATTTCGCGCTTTCCATACTTACCGTTATCAATTGTGGCAACGGCGAACTTAACATCTGGACCCTCCATGGGTCATCTCCATTTCTCAGCTCTCTCACATTAGGAAATGGATCTTCGATCGAAGTTCACGGATTTTGGCCCGTAAACCACTACCGAGGACCGATTAACTAAAGAGAGAGCTGAATTAAATATTTCTAATTAATTAATATCTATTAATTAACGACGAATACCGAGCTTTTCGATAATCGCTCTGTAACGCGTGACATCGGTCTTTGCAAGGTATTGCAGAAGACGACGACGCTTACCAACCAACAACAAGAGTCCACGACGATTGTGGTGGTCATTCTTATTTGTCTTGAGGTGTTCAGTAATCTCTTCGATACGGCGTGAGAGCAGGGCAATCTGTGCCTCTGGGCTTCCTGTGTCAGTGGCAGAAGCGCCGTATTTTGTGATGATTTCTAGTTTCTCTGCTGGCTTTAACGCCATGGTGGCACTCCTTTGACTTTCACGAGGGCCTCGGTGTGAATCACGAAGGCACGCTTTCTCGTTTGTGGTCAAAGGTTATCAGCGAGGCACCATCGGTGCGAAATCGTTCCCCGTTTAAGCGGGGAAAGCGGGGAAATTATGCGGTGAGGAGCTTGGCGAGCTCGCAATCAGCCTTCATCTGGACCAAGAGCGGATCGAGCCCATCGAATTTCAGGGTGTCGCGAAGACGGAAGCCGAACTCCAATTTTGCCTCTTGGTCATACAAATCCAGGCCGCTTTGATCAATTGCATAAGCCTCAACCTGGCGCCCGCGAACCCCAGGGAAAGTTGGATTTGTCCCAATTGAGATTGCCGCCTGCCAGCGCTGATCTCCGACGGTGAGCCAGCCGGCGTAAACGCCATCAGCGGGAATTGTGGCATTGTCGGCGAGACCCATATTCGCGGTTGGATAACCGATGGTGCGGCCACGCTTCTCGCCGTGGACAACGGGACCACGAAGATAGAAAGGTCTAGTTAACATCTCGTTTGCGCGCTCAACATCTCCATCAACAATCAGTGTTCGGATGCGGGTCGAAGAGATAGCACTTCCGCGATCTTCTTCTAGGTTAACCGCGCTCACTCCAAAACCCTGGGCATGTGTTTTGAGGTAATCCACATTTCCAGCGGCCTTATGACCGAAGGTGAAATTCGCACCAACTGTTACATGCGTAGCGGCTAATTGATTAACCAATACTTCAGTGATGAATGCATCTGGCGACATTGCTGCAAACTCTTTTGTAAATGGAAGCACAACTACATCTGAGGCACCATTAGCCTCGAGCAACTCAATGCGATCGCTGAGATTCACCAATGCTGAAGGGGTCCGCTCTGGCGCAAAGATGGATGTTGGATGTGGATCAAAGGTAAGAACCGTAACCGCACCGTACTTGGCCGCCTCGGCCAAAATCTCCTGGTGTCCGCGATGCACGCCATCGAAAATGCCGATTGCCACTGAGGTCATGGCGCTTATTCTTTCATGGAAACAAGAGTTGGTCGCGCGAGAGTCTGTTCGCCTAACGTTGAATTCTCCAACAAGGCCACAAATGAGCCATCACTTGAAAGTGCGGCAACCGGTCCCTGCGAATCATTTGCGCTAATTGTGCGACCAAATGAGATTTCATTGAGCTCTTGGAGTTGAAGTTCGCGGACCGGCAAGATTCGAGAGATGCCAGAGGCGGTTGAGATTGGTTCGGCGCTCTCCCACTCTGCACACTCGGCTATATCAAAAGGTGAGACCAGGGTTCGACGAAGTGCGGTGAGGTGCCCCCCAACGCCTAAAGAACCGCCCAAATCTCTAGCAATCGCTCTGATGTAAGTACCGGCAGAACAGATCACCGAGATCTCGACATTGATTGAATCATGGCTTCGCGAAATGGAGTGGATATCAATTGAGGTAATTGTGACTTCGCGAGATGGGAGTTCGAATTCCTCTCCGGCGCGAACTCGCTCATGCCCGGTCTTGCCACCAACTTTAATGGCGCTTACAGAACTAGGGCGTTGAGAGATAACGCCAATCATCTTCGCTAACTCTTCTTCAATCTCTGCATCAGTGATCTTTGCTAATACTTCTGGATTGGCGACCTTCAAAACGTCGCCTTCGACATCATCCGTAATCGTTGAGCTACCTAAAGCCAGAGTCGCGGAATATCCCTTGGTTCCATCAACCACATATTGAAGTAAGCGGGTGGCATTGCCAATTCCAAGAACCAGAACTCCTGTAGCCATGGGATCTAGCGTGCCGGCATGACCGACCTTCTTAGTTCCAAAGCGTCGCCGAATTTTCGCCACCACATCATGACTCGTCATTCCACTGCTCTTATCAACGAGCAAGAAACCGTTCATGCCAGAGTGGAGTTATTCAGTAATTTTGTAAGGGTCGGCATCACCGATGGGTTTTGCACCCTCACGCAACTTCGCGAGCTCAGCATCAGCGGCGCGAACAGATGACATCAAGTCATTCATAGCGGTAGCAGATTCCTGCAAACCATCGGCGAAGAATTCAATTGTTGGAGTAATGCGCAAACCGAGCGAGCCACCAACTTCACGGCGAATCAAACCCTTGGCTGAAGCTAGCGCAGCAGCGGTACCTGCCTGCGCTTCTTCATCGCCAAGGACTGTGTAGAAAATAGATGCCTGCTGTAAATCACCGGTAACGCGAACATCAGTAATCGTGACAAAGCCCAAGCGAGGATCTTTGACCTTCGCTTCGAGCGATGCCGCGACCACCTCTTTAATGCGGTCCGCAACTTTTAGTGCACGGTTTGATGCCATGGTTAAGCTCGCTTCTTCTCGCGAATCTCGAATACCTGGATTACATCGCCAACTTCAAGCTCCTTGTATGAACCGAGTCCAATACCGCACTCGTATCCATCCTTGACCTCAGTTGCATCATCCTTGAAGCGTCGTAGAGATTCGATTGCGAGGTTCTCGCCAACGATAACTCCATTACGCAAGGTGCGAGCCTTAGCGTTTCGACGGATAAATCCATCGAGCACCAAGCAACCAGCGATATTTCCAACCTTGCTAGATTTAAAGATGTCGCGGACTTCTGCGTTACCAAGTACAACTTCTTCGTACTCTGGCTTGAGCAGACCCTTAAGGGATGCCTCGATCTCTTCAATTGCTTGATAAATAACGGTGTAGAAGCGGACTTCCACGCCCTCTTGATCAGCGAAGATTGCAGTTTGTGGCTCAGGCTTAACGTTGAATCCGATGATGACCGCTGTTGAAGCAGAAGCCAGAGTCACATCGTTCTTAGTAATTGCACCAACACCACGGTGGATAACGCGAAGATCAACTTCACTGCCGACATCGAGCTGCAAGAGCGCATCTTCCAGAGCTTCAACAGAACCAGAAACGTCACCCTTGAGGATGAGGTTAAGAGTGCTGACCTTGGATTGCTCCATGAAGTCTTCAAGTGAGACCTTCTTACGAGTCTTAGCCAAGAGCGCGTTACGAGTAGCGAGTTGACGCTTCTCAGCGATCTGACGAGCAGTGCGATCATCTTCTGCCACGATAAATGAATCACCGGCGCCAGGTACGGAGGTAAATCCGAGTACCTGTACTGGGCGAGATGGACCAGCCTCAGTTACGGCGTCGCCATTCTCATCGAGCATCGCACGAACGCGACCATACGAACCACCGGCAACGATTGCATCGCCAACGCGAAGTGTTCCGCGTTGTACCAAAACGGTTGCAACTGGTCCGCGACCCTTATCGAGGTTAGCTTCAATTGCTACACCGCGAGCAGCATCATCAGCGACAGCGCGAAGATCAAGGGCAGCATCTGCAGTGAGCAGAACGCTGTCGATCAATTCATCGAGACCTTCACCAGATTTTGCAGAGACGTTTACGAATATTGTGGTTCCGCCATACTCTTCAGCGATCAAGTTGTACTCAGTCAATTGTTGGCGGACCTTATCTGGGTTCGCGCCTTCCTTATCAACCTTGTTAACAGCAACAACGATTGGGACATCTGCTGCTTGAGCGTGGTTAAGCGCTTCGATGGTTTGTGGCATAACGCCATCGTCAGCAGCAACAACCAAGATTGCGATATCAGTTACCTTCGCACCACGAGCACGCATAGCTGTGAAGGCTTCGTGACCAGGTGTATCGATAAATGTGATTGCGCGTTCTACGCCATCATGCATGCGGTGAATTTGGTAGGCACCGATGTGCTGAGTAATTCCGCCGGCTTCAGACTTGATGACCTCGGTCTTGCGGATTGCATCCAAGAGACGAGTCTTACCGTGATCGACGTGACCCATGACGGTAACGATTGGCGAGCGCACA
>CAIZHC010000029.1 GCA_903932705.1 uncultured Actinomycetes bacterium
CTCGTACTGGTCGTTGACTTCGGCGCGCAGTACGCACAATTAATTGCAAGGCGTGTGCGTCAAGCCAACGTCTACTCCGAAATTGTTCCATCGACGATGTCAGTTGCGGAGATGATTGCCAAGAAACCTAAGGCGATTATTTTGAGTGGCGGACCTTCAAGTGTTTATGAAGAGGGTGCTCCGACCCTTGATGCATCAATCTTCGACCACAATATTCCAACCTTCGGAATCTGCTACGGATTCCAGGTGATGGCCGCAGCCCTTGGCGGTGTAGTAACAAAGACTGGAAAATCTGAGTTCGGTCGAACTTCGATGAGTCACGATGACAACTCAAAGTTGTTACGTGGTTTAGATACGCAGTCGCGGGTATGGATGAGTCATGGTGATTCAGTGACTGGTGCTCCGCAAGGATTTATCGCAACAGCTCGTACTGCTGACACTCCCATTGTGGCCTTTGAAAACTCTGATGCAACCCTTGCTGGAGTTCAGTTCCACCCAGAAGTTTTACACTCGGAAAATGGCCAAGAGATCTTGCGTCGCTGGTTGATTGATATCGTCGGTTGTGCACCAACGTGGACGAGTGAAAATATCGTTGCAACTGAGGTTGCGAAGATTCGTGAAGCTGTTGGAACCAAGCACGTTATTTGTGGTTTATCCGGCGGAGTGGATTCAGCCGTTGCGGCCGCCATTGTTCAAAAAGCAATTGGCTCTCAACTCACATGCGTCTTCGTTGATCATGGTTTATTGCGTCAAGGTGAGGCAGAGCAAGTTGAAGAGGATTTTGTTGCGGCAACTGGTGTCGCCCTAAAGATTGTTGATGCGAAAGAAATTTTCCTTAACGCTTTGGCTGGTGTAACCGATCCTGAGACCAAACGTAAAATTATCGGCGCTGAATTTATTCGTGCTTTTGAAGCTGCGGCTCGTGAAATCTCTGAACATGAAAGCATTGATTTCTTAGTGCAGGGCACTCTTTATCCTGATGTTGTGGAGTCAGGTGGAGGCACCGGAACTGCGAATATCAAATCACATCACAACGTGGGTGGGCTACCAGATGATCTTCAGTTCACTCTCATAGAACCTCTGCGCACACTCTTTAAAGATGAAGTTCGTGAAGTTGGATTGGAACTTGGGCTTCCTTCGGAGATTGTGTGGCGTCAACCGTTCCCAGGTCCAGGCTTGGCGATTCGAATCATCGGAGAAGTTACTGTGAATCGTCTTAGTATTCTAAGAAAAGCCGATTTGATCGCTCGCGAAGAGTTAAAATTAGCAGGACTTGATCGACAGATCTGGCAGTGTCCAGTTGTTCTTCTAGCAGATGTACGAAGCGTAGGAGTGCAAGGAGATGGCAGAACCTATGGCCATCCGATTGTTCTACGTCCAGTATCCAGCGAAGATGCAATGACTGCAGACTGGAGTCGCTTACCGTATGACGTGCTCGAAAAGATTTCGACTCGAATTACAAATGAAGTGAGAGAAGTAAACAGAGTGACACTCGATATCACGAGTAAGCCACCTGGAACTATTGAGTGGGAGTAAATGTGAGCAGCAAGAGAAGAGTGATTGCAACAACGTCAGTTGCATGCTTCGTTATTGCGATTATCGCGGTCGCAAGTTCTGCGCCAAGTTTTGCATCAGATTCCAAAACTCCACATGCCTCTCATTCAGCTACTCCTTCTCCAATGCCGACACGACTTATGATGCCAAAGAAGCAGATGGCGCCTTTTAGTGCGAACGCTGCACCTGTAACAGGATGCGCGAAAACCAGTTCAACAGCGCACTACCCAATTAAGGTCGGAACTCCCGATCCAAAGAGCGCTCTCGTGGACCGTACTTTTACCCTCAACACTAATTGCGGAGATATTGTCTTTACCGCTTTCGGTAAGAAAGCCCCGGTCACCGTTATCGCTATGACATTTCTAGCGAAGGCCGGATACTTCGATCACTCTCTCTGCCATCGGATTACAACCGCAGGTATTTATGTACTTCAATGCGGAGATCCAACTGCGAGCGGTTCAGGTGGCCCAATGTGGAGTTACCGCGACGAAAATCTTCCTATATATGACACCAATGATTACCCCGCTGGCACAATAGCGATGGCAAATTCTGGACCCAACACAAATGGAAGCCAGTTCTTTATCGTGTACAAGGACACAACCCTTCCAGCCGGTTACACCATCTGGGGTCAAGTAACAAAGGGCCTAGATGTAGTTAAGCGAGTTGCCACTGCTGGAGTACTGGGCGGTGGAAGTGATGGCACGCCAAAGCAGACGATTGCGATTGAATCGGTAAAAGTAAGTAATTAACCGAGCGAGACGATTTTAAAGGTCTCAGCCAAGCGCCCATTGGTTAATCCAACGGCCTCACCATTCTTGGTGCCCCAATCACGGATGCGCTCTTCAAAGTTTTCAACATGTGATGTCTGGCTTGCGTGAGCTGCAAGTGCCTTCATCTTTAGTTCAAAGGTATCGGTGATATCTACATGGTGATCATTACCTTCAGACATCATCACCCAAGCTTCTTTGATGTTCCAAGGCTCAAGACGTTCATCTTGGAGAAGATCTTCAAAGGCAAAGGGATTTCCAGAGTCAGGATAAATTGCTTGGATAGCAGCTTCACCCGCTGCTAAGTGATCAGGGTGGCTTGCGCCTAAACGATTCCAATTTCGCTCTGGGCTTTGAATCAGCATACGTTGCGGACGAACTTTGCGAATAACGCGAACGATATCTTTACGCAACTCAATTGTGGGAGCTAACCAACCATCACGGTAATCAAGAAAATGAATATCTGTAACGCCTAATACTTTTCCAGCCTCGGTCTGCTCGCGACGACGGATCTGCTTCATCTCTTCGCGGGTAATTGAAGCGTCAACTCCACCCTGATCTCCATTGGTGCAGATGCAGTAAGAGATTTTGATTCCAGCAGCGCTCCACTGTGCAATCGTTCCACCGGCACCAAAATCGAGATCATCTGGGTGCGCTGTTACGACGAGGATGCGTTCTACTTCGCTATCGAGCATAGGTTCCATGCCGCAATCCTACTGAGTCAGCATTGGTAGATAGACTCCCGCCCATGTCACTTCTAGACGGCTTGAATCCTCCACAGCGTGACGCTGTAATTCACCAGGGTTCGCCATTGCTAGTCGTTGCTGGTGCTGGTTCTGGCAAGACTCGAGTCCTGACCCGCCGAATCGCCTATCTATTAGGTGAACGCGGGGTTGCGCCGTATGAAGTTCTCGCTATCACCTTTACAAATAAGGCCGCCGCTGAGATGAAGGAGCGGGTTGCAGATTTAGTGGGAGATCGCGCCAAAGCTATGTGGGTGT
This sequence comes from uncultured Actinomycetes bacterium, assembly GCA_903932705.1. Classification (GTDB taxonomy): domain Bacteria; phylum Actinomycetota; class Actinomycetes; order Nanopelagicales; family Nanopelagicaceae; genus PALSA-747. The sequence goes on from CAIZHC010000029.1 coordinate 3,323, forward strand.
CTACTTTTCACTCCGCCTGTGTAAGGATTTTGAGACAAGAGGCTTCAAGGTTGGGCTACTCCAACTCATTCACCATCTATGACTCCAGCGACAGCGTTAGATTATTGACGGTAATAATTCGCGAGATGAACTTGGATGCAAAGCAATATGCAGCTCGGGCAGTCGCAGGGATTATTTCAGCGGCGAAGAATGAGTTACAAGGTCCGGCAGATTACAGAAACTCAACCACAAATCATTTCGAAGAGATTGTCGCCGAGATCTTCGCGATGTATCAAAAGCGTCTTGGGGCAGCTAATGCCATGGACTTTGATGATTTGATTGGCAAGACCGTGGAAGTGCTACAAAGATTTCCTGAGGCGCGCGCCCGCTATCGTTCGCGTTTTCGCCACATCCTGGTCGATGAATATCAAGATACAAACCATGCACAATATATTTTGGTTCGTGAATTAGTCGGCACGATAGAAGATGGTTTTCCCTTGGCTGAGCTGTGTGTGGTTGGTGATGCCGACCAATCCATCTACGCTTTTCGTGGGGCAAATATCCGCAACATCCTGCAATTTGAAGAGGATTATCCCAACGCTCGCACAGTCCTGCTTGAGCAGAACTACCGTTCTACTCAAAACATTCTCAGCGCTGCAAATGCAGTTATCTCAAATAATGAGGGTCGCAAAGATAAGAATCTCTGGTCCCAAGAGGGAGCTGGAGAGGCGATCACTGGATATGTGGCAGAGAATGAGCATGAAGAAGCTGACTTTGTTGTGGGGGAGATTCGCAGATTACGAGATAGCGGTGAATCAAAACCAGGGGA
>CAIZHC010000030.1 GCA_903932705.1 uncultured Actinomycetes bacterium
AACTACAAAGCGACGATTCTCACCGCTGTAGAGATCTCCCAACTGCAAAACATAAGTTTCGTTATCCATGAAGTAAGGAAGTCGCTGCAAAATCTCAATTGACGGAGCACCCATCAGTGCTGAAGTCGGGGTGATTCGCAAGACGGCATTCACGACCGCTTTATCAAGCAGATCTGCTACCTCGGCAGCGATTGAACCCACCGCTTCGTCAACTGTTCCCGCAAAACGATGAGCTCCTCCACCGCCTTGCGCAAGGGCTTCAAGAATGGTCTCGTCGTAGCCAGTCCCCAGCCCTATGGTTGATGTTGTAATGCGTTCGGAAGCAGATTTGATTGCAACCTCGCGAAAGAATTGCGGATCAGTCATTCCTGCGTTGGCATGACCATCTGATATGAGAAGAAGAGTTGATCCGCCGGCAGATTTCACGCGCTTAAGCTCGCGAATCCCCATGAGGTAGCCTGCCGAGATATCAGTAGAACTACCCGATTGCATGTTGGCAATTGCCTGCTTCATCGCATGAAGGTTGTGTTCACCCATAGTTCTAATGGGTACAACCACTGTTGTGGAATCATCGAAGGCAACAAGTCCGAAAGAATCTTGTGGAGCCAGTCGATCTACCAACTTGATGAGTGAGCTTTTGGCTGCCTCTAATGGATGGCCGGACATTGAGCCAGATCGATCTAAGACAACTTGAACCGCTTGGCCAGGACGATTAGCGTGAGCTGGATTTACGGGTGCTGTGAGGTCGAGCATGAGTGTGACTTTGTCGGTCGCCTCGAGCGCAACCATATCCACATCGAGCAGAGCTTGAACTTTCATAGGAATCTCCTTTTGTTAGGTTTTTCTCTTCTATATTGGTAAACGAAATAAGTGGTCAAAAGTCAATGAACTCTTGAAAGCTTCTGTCGATCCCGCGTAAAAGGTGGGTCGAGAGCGAAGCGAAGGGTTAGATAACCTGTCGAATTGGCGGTGTAACGAGTGAAGTAAGGCCTGGTTTGGCGGCCTAGCGAGTAGCGGGCTAGCTGGGTATCGGCGCCGCGAAGTCAAGGGAAATGCATGTGAAGCTCATTTTTACCCCTATCTCTCGTTGTTATTCGAAAGATAACAGGGGGCACTGACATTGAAGCGCTGAAAAGCGGATCCTTACAACCGACCTCCGGCCGAACCATCTTGAGACATACGCTGGCTAAGCCAGACCGGGAAGATAAAGAGCACGATCAACATGGTTGCGACGACATTAACGATTGGCGCTTGATTGGGTCTAAAGAGATTATTGAAGATCCACTGCGGGAGAGTCTCGGTGCCGGGGCCAGCCGTGAATGTGGTGACCACGATTTCATCAAATGAGAGCGCAAAGGCGAGCAGGCCTCCAGCCACAAGTGCCGATCGAACCAATGGGAAGGTGATGTATCTAAAGGTTTGGAAGATATTGGCACCAAGGTCTTGAGACGCTTCTTCCAAACTCTGACCAAGCCTTCTGAGGCGAGCTAATACATTGTTATAGACAACCACGATACAAAAAGTTGCGTGTCCGACAACTACAGTCCATAGGGCTAACTGCTTGTTCAGTGGATCCAAAAATGTGTGAAAAGTTGTGTTCAGAGCAATACCCGTAATGATGCCAGGTAGAGCAATTGGGAAAATGACGAGCAGTGAGAGAGTGCTCTTTCCATAGAAAGAGTATCTAGAGACAGCGAAGGCGATACAGGTACCTAGTACCAAAGCAATTGCGGTCGCACCTAATCCGACCTTTATGGATGTACCAATAGCGGGTAGCACTCCGTTGCTCTCAGTAAGGCGGCCCCACCATACGGTGGAGAGAGATGAAGGCGGCCAGGAGAAAGTACGCGATGGATTAAATGAGTTGAGTGCAACAACAATTAAAGGCAAGTAAATGAAACTCAAAGTTCCAAAG
>CAIZHC010000031.1 GCA_903932705.1 uncultured Actinomycetes bacterium
AGAGTGAGATTGCTAGTGCTAAAGAGGCGCTAACACTTGATGATGAACATCTGATTGAAGCGATCACGGAGCACGATGCGCGCTTTCATACTTTGATTGCGCACTATTCGGGAAATAAATCCCTCTCCTCTGCTTTTGCAAACACACACTGCCATCTCCATCTCTTCCGGTTGTATGTGGCGACTCAGAAGCATTTGATTGAACCTGGCGATAAATCGAATTTCGTACAGGATTTATTCGCGCGCTATTACCACTCTGATCGTGGCCAATTAGCTATTAAGCAGCATGTGGCAATCGCAAAGGCAATTACCTCTCGCAACTCCGAGAAGGCTAAGGCAGAGATGTATAGCCACATCGAGTCATCACTGAAGAGATTTACGCCAGATCTCCAACTAGTGCATACAGAACGGAAAGCCAATGAGCGATAGCACAATAAGTAAGATCGAGATTCGCGCCTGCAGAGGGGGTGATGAGCTCAACAACTTAGATGCTGTTGAAGCTGTTCAGCTTCCTGGCGGTTCGCGTCCTGATTTCACTGTTGTGACAATTACTACCACTGATGGGGTTACCGGTACCTCCTTTGGTTTTGGTGCGCTTGACGCCAAAGCTGCAGCTGGGGCACTCTCGCAAGTAAAACCATTCTTTATCGGCCGTGGAGTTCACGACGCCGCTAAGAATATGAAGGATTTTGAACTCTTTGACCGACGCTGGAACCACGTTCCGATTTATGCCTATGGACCCTTCGACAATGCTTGTTGGGATGTCGTTGGAAAGATGGCGCACCAACCTGTTTACAAGTTACTTGGGGCAGCGCGCGAAAAAGTTCCTCTCTATGTATCTTCCATGTTCTTGCCTGGTCCTGCTGAGTATGTGAAGCAGGCACTGGAAGTTAAAGCAAAGGGTTACAAGGGTTACAAGCTCCATCCTCCAGGAGATTTAGCATTGGATATCGAGTGTTACCGCGCAGTGCGCGAAGCAGTTGGAGATGACTTCACTTTGATGGCAGATCCCGTTATCGCCTACACATATGAGCAAGCGCTTAGGGCTGGACGCGAACTTGAGAAGTTGAATTACCGTTGGCTTGAGGAGCCACTTCTTGATATCAATTTCAATGGTCTCCGTAAATTACGTGAGAAGTTAGATATCCCAATTTGTGGCACGGAAGTTGTAGCAGGAGCTCAGTATTCAACGGCGCAGTACATCACCGAAGGTCTCGCTGACATTGTTCGTTCTGACGTTTCATGGCGTGGTGGAATCACTGCAGTTATGAAGACAGCGCATGTTGCAGAAGCCTTTGGCGTTCAGTGTGAATTGCACACAACGATTTACCATGGCCTCGAGCAAGTACAACTTCATCCTTCACTCGCTCTCACCAATTGCGAATTCTTCGAGACCCTATTTCCATTTGATGATTTTGAATTTGGAACCAAGTCCAAACTCAACATCGTTGATGGTTATGTAATGGCACCAGAGGGTGAAGGTCTCTGTATCGATTACGACTGGGATTTCATCGAGAACCACACGGTCGCAGTTCTTTAATTCTTGACTCTTAACGCTAATTCTCTTCCTGCTTGAATTAGCCAGCGGCGAGGATCTGATATCGCATCATTGAGTGATGGTGCGATATCAATGAGGGCAACTCCTGACTCTCCCAAATCAACCTCGCTAGATCCCACACAATAGAGAATCTCTTTGCCTGCACTCTTTGCTAGCTCTGTCATGGTTCCCACAACTTTTCCGTAAGCACTCTGAAGATCAAGTCTTCCTTCTCCAGTAATAATGAGATCTGCTTCTTGTATGGATGCAGGTAAACCGATGAGGGTTGCAATAGCGAGCGCACCAGATTCCATAGAGATGTCCCAAGCAATACTTAAACCGTAGGGAGTGCCCCCTGCAGCCCCGGCACCGGGGAAATCAGACCGACCACTTACTTCATGTAAACGCTCAAGTCCGCGAGCTAGTTCAGCGACTTGTTTGGGGTTCGCTCCTTTTTGCGGCGCATAAATTCTCGCGCTTCCGGTCGCTCCCAGTAAAGGATTGGTTACATCACTCAAGCAGGTAACTCCACCTGGCGGCGGCTGAATTACTCCACTCGTATCCAATTTTGAAAGTTCGATGAGCCCAGCCCCGCCCAGTTCAATTTCTTCGCCATCTACCCTTTCGAGGCGAGCTCCAAGTGCCATCAACAACCCTGAGCCACCATCTGTACTAGCTGACCCGCCCACCGAGAGAACGACTTGATTCACTCGCTTATCAGATGCAATCTCTCGCAATACCTTTCCAAGGTCAAAGGTGTGTGCGTTCATAGGATCTAGCGTGCTTTGCAATGTGAGCCCGCAGATAGCCGCCAACTCCACATAAGCAGTTGCATCTGGCATAAGCAACCAGAAACATTCGTGTTCGAGATTGCATGAGACAGGAATTGCATCTGGGTTTTGAATTGCAATGGTTTCGAGGGTTCCCTCCCCGCCATCTGCCATTGGCTTAAGAATCACCTCATCTTTAGGGCGGATTGTGAGCCAACCTTCGGCAATCATCGCCGCCACATCCACATTCGAAATCGACCCTTTAAAGGAATCCGGCGCGATTACGACCTTCACCTCTCTAGTTTAAGTCGCCTTATGCTCATTTGAACCCACAAGAAGCCCAATGGATTTTGACAAAGTTTCCACAAGATTGCGGTCAATTATTCGTAGTGAGGCAACAAGGCCCATACATTGAAGGAGTTAGAAATGAAGTCCAAGAAGATCGCATCTGTAGCCCTCATTACCGCGGGGCTGATGCTCGGCTCTACCGCAGTCGCACTCGCTGATTCCACACCTGCTCCAGTTTCAACCCCATCCGCCTACCAAACTCAACTCGCTGCGTACAAGGTGGCTCTGCTTCAATACCAATTCGCAAAAGTGAATGCCGACATCAATTACCGCACAGCAGTTCAAAAGTTTAATTCTGATTGGGCTGTAACGATTGCCGCCTTCCAAAGTGCACAAGCTGCTTTTGAAGCAAAGAAGCAACCAATCCAAGAAGTTCGCCGTGCTGCTGTGAATGCAGCAGCTGCAGCGTTCCTAGCTGCAACCACCGGTACTCCGAGCGATGCAGTAATTAAGGCCGCGCTTACTGCTTATTGGAGCGCCACTAAGGCAGCAAACACCGCATATGAAACAGCGATCACTGCTCTCGGTGCTGGCCCAGTAAAGCCTGTGAAGCCTGCTGCCCCAGTAAAGCCAGTTGATCCTACAAAGCCAGTAGCACCTGTAAAGCCAAGTAAGTAACACCTACCTAGAATCCGAGGGGTCTCCCGCTCCACCAAGTGCGAGAGGCCCCTCGGCCATTTTTTTGAAATGTAAATCGTAAAGTCGTTGTTATCAAATAAGAAGTACTTTGCAAGCAAGCGGAAGCGCAAGCTCACTTCGATTTCCATTCACGGTGTTAATCTGCTTTATGAGTCACTTGCATCACAATCTCCTACCTCTTTCACCATTCCCTTCATTATTAATTTATGGCGTTCTCGCACTCTTGCTTCTCGTAGAACTTGGAATGGTATTTGGCTACTTCTTTCCCGGTGATTTCTTACTCTTAGCAGCAGGCATACTTGCTGGTTCCTATCGAGATTTGTCGTGGATGAGCGTTGCTTTGACTGCAACCGCAGCTTCATTTCTCGGTTCAGAGATTGGTTTTGAAGTAGGTAAGCGATTTGGCTCGGTGCTCACGAGGAACAACAATCCGCCAAATATTGAGAAATCGATTGAAAGATCGAAGAGATATCTCAATCAGAGCAGATGGCCAACCATCGTTTTCTCTAATTTTGTTCCTGGGATTCGTTCATTTGTACCTGTAGTGGCTGGTCAAAGTTCAATTAAGCGATTTGGCTTCGTGGGAGCAAATGCAATTGGCTCAGTTATTTGGGTGAGTTTGTTATCTCTTATTGGTTATGAACTAGCCGCAATCCGCGTAATTCAAGAGTCACCATTTGTAATCGCAGCTGGACTCTTCTTGCTCTCTTCAGGCGCTTCGATCTTCTCATTTTTTCGGGCGCTCTAAACTCGTAAAACTCAGATGGCGGAGACGAGAGGATTTGAACCTCCGAGGCCTTTTAACGGGCCTACCTCATTAGCAGTGAGGCGCACTCGACCGGGCT
>CAIZHC010000032.1 GCA_903932705.1 uncultured Actinomycetes bacterium
CGCCTCTCTATCCAGTGGGAGCAGTTGCATTAGGATTGTCCATATCGCGAATTTCTACGGACCAAACTCCGGAGGCATCAAAACCACTCTTCATGAGTTGGGTCGCGGTTACCTCAAGTACGGCCACGACTTTATCTACATCGTTCCTGGTACTCAGTTCTATCAAGAGCAGACACCGTACGGTCGCAAAATTACTCTTCCGAGTGTGATCTTGCCTGGAAGCGGAAGCTACCGAATTATTAAATCCAATAAGGCGCTCCGCGAACTTGTTCGAGAATTAGCACCAGATCGCATTGAAATCTCTGATCGTTTTACCTTGCGCGGCATAGGTAAGTTCGCCAAAGCGCAAGGAATTCCTACCGTTGTATTTAGTCATGAAACGCTACGCGGCTTAGCTAATCGCTTCCTGCCAGCCTGGTTGCCGCGCAAAGCGCTAGTCAATTGGCACAACAAGCGCCTTGCCAAGAGTTTTGATCATGTCATCGCGACCACTGAATTTGCCGCTGCTGAGTTCCGTGAGATCGGAACAAAAAATTTAGTAAAGATTCCTTTAGGTGTGGATCTGGTCAACTTCTCCCCCGACAATCGCTCCCTCATCTTTAAACAGGAGCTGCTCAAGGGTTCACAAGTCTTGTTAGTTCACTGCGGTCGCCTCTCGCCAGAGAAAGAACCACAACGTTCCATTGAAGCTCTTGTCGAACTTCGTGCGCGAGGAATTGATGCCCGCCTAGTAATTGTCGGTATCGGACCGATGTGGAAGAAGATTCGTCTGCTTGCCAAAGACTTGCCTGTCGACACGCTGGGTTACATCGCAGATCGAAAGCGCGTTGCTGCCATCTTGTCCAGCGCTGATGTTTCACTGGCTCCCGGACCTCTAGAAACATTCTGCTTATCTGCGTTGGAATCAATTGCCAGTGGAACTCCAGTGGTTGCCTCCGAGAGCAGCGCGGTTGGTGAGTTCTTAAAAGTAAATCTCAAGCATCCAGCCGGAGCAGTCGCTGCAGATAATGGAGCGGCATTCGCCGATGCCATCGAGAGTTTGTTATACCGTCCAAAGCTTCGCGCCGTTGCCCGTAGCGCAGCGGAGGCCTTGCCTTGGGATAAGACAATTCAATTGATGATGTTGCTGCACGGCATTGAAGGGATCGGTAGCAAGGCGCCTTCGGTAATCACCAAGAGAAAGTTGATGATCGCATCATGACAACTCTCGCTCCCCAGCAAACTCGCCAAATTCGTTTTACGGTGATTGGTGACTCAGCGGCGTTCGGCACCGGCGATACTGACGATCTTGGCAATCCTCGCGGTTGGGGTTACTACCTCAGCCAAGTTTTCCAAGATTCTTGTGAGTATCTGAATTTCTCTAGACCTGGAGCAAAATCTGCGGAAGTGAAGACAATTCAACTTCCAAAGGCGCTAGAGACGAATCCAGATATCTGCGCTGTGATAGTTGGTGGCAACGATATGTTGCGTAATGGATTTGATCCAAAGTTCTTGTATCAAAATATTTCTGATACTTGCCGCGAACTTTTATCTCGCGGAACTGAGATCATCATGGTTGAGCTCCATGACCCAGGTGAGATCTTGCGTGTGCCTCGATTACTGAAGCGAGTCATTCGTCGCCGCGTCAATGCCGTTAACAATGTGTATTACCAAGTTGCTCGCGAATTAGATTTGATTTTGATTCACACTCGCGAGATTCCGCAAGTACATGATGTCTCTAACTGGCATATCGATCGCATGCATCCTGGTCCGCGCGGACACCAATTGTTGGCACGCGAGATGGCGAGCGCGCTTCGCGAACGTGGTTGGCGTGTAGATCTTCCTGAATCTGAGGTTGCAGACCTGCATTCGCGCGCTGCGAAAATCTGGTGGCTCATCTGCAAGGGCACTCCTTGGTTCTTGAAGCGCTCAGTGGACCTTCTGCCTGTTGCGATTATTTTGATGGCAATTGAGGCGATACGCGTTATTTTTGAGGTTATTGCGAAGGGGTACTCGGCAGTAACAGCCAATCGCCCATAAACTTTTAAAATGCTCGCACTTCTGGCGCCTGGACAAGGCGCGCAAACTCCTGGCTTCTTAACTCCGTGGCTAGAAGATGCGACCTCTCGTGAACTCGTAACTCAGTGGTCAAAGCTGATTGATCTTGATCTCGTCACCCTTGGCACAACTGCTGATGCTGATGAGATTCGCGAGACCTCACACGCTCAACCTCTTCTTGTAAGCGCAGGGCTAATCTCTTTCTCTCAAGCCTTCGGTGGCCAGAACATCTCTTTTGATTTTTATGCAGGACACTCTGTTGGCGAGATCACCGCTGCCAGCATCGCAGGTGCCTTTGATGGAGATTCCGCTCTTTCCTTAGTAAATGTCCGTGGTCGCGCGATGTCCGCTGCGGCCACCGGAAGCAACACTGGAATGTCTGCAGTCTTGGGCGGTGAGCGTGATGTGGTTGTTGCAGCGCTTCTCGCTCTCGGCCTCACCCCTGCCAACGAAAATGGTGGCGGTCAGATTGTGGCTGCTGGCGCTCTTGATGCCTTAGCCAAACTTGCAGAGAACCCTCCTGTCGGCGCGCGGGTCCGCCCGCTTCAAGTTTCTGGTGCTTTCCACACCAGCGTGATGCAACCGGCGGTTACGGCACTTGCAGATGCTGCTCGTGAGATTTCTGTAACAAATCCGATGGCTCCAGTGCTTTCTAATAGAGATGGTGCAATCATTACGGGCGGTGATGAGCTTGTGGCTCGCATCGTCGGTCAGGTCTCTGGCCCCGTGCGATGGGATTTGTGCATGCAGACTCTGGCTGAGCAAGGCGTTACTGGCGTGATTGAAGTTGCACC
>CAIZHC010000033.1 GCA_903932705.1 uncultured Actinomycetes bacterium
GGTGGAAATTTTGAAGCCCGCTGGAGTGATTGTGATTATTGATTGCGAACATTTGTGTATGTCGATGCGGGGAGTTAAGAAGTCTCAAGCCAGGACGACCACTTCCGCGGTTCGAGGTCACTTACGAAATGCCGCCACTCGCGCCGAAGCTATGGCTCTTATTACCGCTGCTGATCGCTGATGGTTGACATTCAAAATACTCTGGTGATGGGCATTCTCAATGTCACTCCAGATTCTTTTGCGGATGGCGGGCGTCACTTCTCTCTTGGCGATGCAATCACTCGTGCAGAAGAGATGATTGCTGAAGGTGTTGACATTATTGATGTGGGTGGTGAATCCACTCGTCCTGGCTCATCACGCATCAGCGCTGAAGAGGAGAGCAACCGGGTTATTCCTGTGATTGAAGCAATTAAGGAGCTTGGCGCAACAATCAGCATTGACACAACAAGATCAGAAATTGCCAAGGAAGCTATTTCTAAAGGCGCCACCATTGTCAACGACATCAGTGGCGGACTACAAGATTCAGCGATGGCTAAGGTAATTTCTTCTCATCCAGATGTGCAGTACATCGCCATGCATTGGCGGGGTGAATCTAAAGATATGCAATCACGCGCCATCTATAAAGATGTTGTAAGTGAGGTCCGACAGGAGCTTGCAGATCGCGCCTTTGCCCTGGTCGAGGTGGGAGTCTCACCAGATCAAATTATTCTCGATCCAGGAATTGGATTCGCAAAGACGAGTGAACACAATTGGGAGTTACTTCGCAATATTGATCGCATCCAGCTTCTCGGCTACCCAGTGCTCGTCGGAACCTCTCGTAAGCGATTCTTGGGAGAACTCCTGGGTGGCGTAGAACCTGATCAGCGAGATGACGCTAGCGTTGCGATTACAACTGAGTTAGCCAGAAAAGGAATTTGGGGTGTACGAACGCACAGCGTGAAACCGCATGTTGATGCAATCAAGGTCGTGAGGGAGTTGTACAGATGAGTGACTTTATAGAAATTGAAGGCATCTCTGGTTTTGGGTATCACGGGTTATTTGATCACGAGCGTAAGAACGGTCAAAGTTTTTCGGCGGATGTGAAGTTAGAACTCGATGGAAAGAAAGCTTCAAAGAGTGATGAGATAAGCGATGCAGTCGATTATTCACAGGTAATTAAAGTCGTTCATGAAATAATCATCGGAGAGCCAGTAAATCTTATCGAACGCTTGGCCGAGAAAATAGCAAGCGCACTTCTCAAGGGATTCCCTATCAAATCTGTAGAAGTTGTACTCCACAAAGCAAATGCTCCGGTGGGTCTTCCTGTTAAAGATATTGCAGTAAGAATTAAGCGCAGCCAATGAAGGTCGTCATCGCGCTAGGGTCCAACATTGGCGATACAAATTCTCACCTGCATCACGCCATCGACGAGCTCTCGAAACATATTGAGGTCACGGCTGTTTCCAGTTTCTACAAAACTGCGCCAGTAGGTGGGCCAGTGCAAGATGACTTCTTAAATGCCGTACTCGTTGGTCAATCAGAGATGGACCCGCTCGACCTGCTCGTAGAGATGCAGGAGATTGAAGCGATGGCTGGGCGAACTCGCGATATTCATTGGGGTCCTCGTACTCTAGATTTAGATCTCATCTCCTTTGGTGATCATGAGATTCATGAACCACATCTTGAGATTCCTCACCCCCGAGCCCATGAGCGGGCCTTTGTCTTAGAGCCGTGGTTGGAGATTGATCCTGAGGCTGAATTGATAGGTCATGGATTTATCAGGGATCTCCTCGCAGAGTTAAAGCGGTAAACTTCTCTTCTTAGCCCGGTACCCCGAAAGGACTGGAGCACCATGAGAGATGAAATTGCCTTCGTACCCACTATGGGAGCGCTTCATGCTGGGCATCTTGAGCTAATAAAGAGGGCCGGCGAACTCTCGTCTCAGGTAGTTGTTTCGATCTTTGTAAATCCACTTCAATTTGAAAACCCTGATGACCTAGCTAAGTACCCAAGGAATCTGGAAGAAGATACTGAAAAGGCGTTGGCTGCCGGGGCAACACGGGTATGGGCACCACTTTATGAAGAGGTTTACCCTGGAGAGATTGAGCAGATTTCCGCTGGTCTGATTGGTGAATTATTCGAAGGTCGTCACCGAGTTGGACATTTTGATGGCATGCTCACTGTTGTGCATCGCCTCTTTGAAGTTGTAAAACCTACCTATGCGATCTTCGGCGAGAAAGACTTTCAGCAACTTTTTATTGTGAAGAAATGGGTCAGGGAAAATAACCTTCCCGTGCAAATCATCTCTGTGCCAACGGTGCGAGATGCAGATGGCTTAGCTCTCTCTTCAAGAAATGTCAGGTTGAGCAAATCCGAGCGCGAGAGCGCCTTGGTCATTAACAGAGCTCTCTCAACGGGAAGCAGAGAGGAAATGCTCGCCACCTTGGAAGCGGAACCCTATTTCAAGCTTGATTACGCAGAAGTTATTGATGAGGAGAGTTTTGAGATTGCCACTCCTCAAACCGAATTTAAGCGGGGAATTGTTGCCGGGTGGATAAATGGGGTCAGATTGCTCGACAATATGGCGATGGGATCTAACCGATGAAGTTATTTGCGGGTAGACCGGGTTGGACTGCTCAGGCTGATGTCATTGTTATCGGTTCCGGAGTCGCAGGATTAACTACCGCGCTCAATGCCCGCGCAGCGAACCTTTCTGTACTACTTGTTACTAAAGCTCATATCGACGAAGGCTCTACGAAGTGGGCACAAGGTGGAATTGCAGCTGCGTTAGGTCCAGGGGATTCACCTGAAGAGCACAAAGAAGATACCTTGATTGCAGGAGCAGGTCTCTGCGATATCGATGCGGTAAATGTCTTGGTGACCGAAGGACCAGAAGCCGTTCGTAAATTAATAGCACGTGGCGCAGTATTTGATAAAGCCGAAAGTGGTGAGATTGCACTTACCCGAGAGGGCGGCCATCATCGCAATCGAATCTTGCATGCGGGTGGAGATGCAACCGGAGCAGAAGTTTCACGGGCTCTTCTCGCGGCAGTTCAAGAAGATTCTGGAATTGAAGTTATTGAACATGCTCTTGTTATCGACGCTCTCAAGTCACCAGATGGCCGAGTATGTGGAGTAACACTCCATGTAATTGGAGCGGGTAGCAGCACAGGAGTCGGCCGCGCTCTTGCCCGGGCTGTTGTTATTGCAACAGGTGGACTTGGTCAGGTTTACTCGCAGACAACAAATCCTTCAGTATCAACTGGTGACGGTGTTGCGCTCGCCCTTCGCGCAGGCGCGGCGGTTGCCGATGTTGAGTTTATTCAATTTCATCCAACAGTACTCTGGCGCGATACCTCATCTGCAGGTCAGCAACCGCTCATCAGTGAAGCGGTACGAGGTGAAGGTGCAATATTGCTCAACCATAAGGGTGAGAAATTTATGGCGACCGTTCACCCTCAGGCTGATTTAGCGCCACGAGATATTGTTGCAAAAGAGATTTTCAATCAGATGCGCGAAGCACAAGTACCTCATATGTGGTTGGACGCTACGGCTATTGTCGATTTCACAGAGAGATTCCCAACTATCTATGCCTCATGCTTAGCCAACGGAATTGATCCGCTCAAACAATTGATTCCGGTAGCTCCGGCATCGCACTACGCGTCTGGTGGAGTTCTCGTTGATCTCAACGGGCAAAGTACAGTTCCAGGCTTATATGTCTGTGGTGAGAGCGCATGTACCGGAGCTCATGGTGCAAATCGCCTCGCTTCTAATTCTCTCCTCGAAGGTCTGGTCTTTGGTGCTCGAATTTCTGAACATATAGCTGCGCACCTGCTACCTCAATCTCAGCCAGAAGATGATTCCAGCGAAGCGCGTACCTTGCTTGACCCGTCTATTCGCATTCCATTGCAACTAGCGATGAGTGAGGGTGCCGGCGTGATGCGATCGGAGAAGAGTCTTAAAGCTACTCTGGCCACGCTTCACCAATTAGGTACGAGGCAGACCGATCAGCCGGGAGTTGATGCTTGGGAAGTTTCAAATCTCTACTACTTAGCAACCGCAATCGTTCGCTCCGCCTTAGAGCGTAGTGAATCTAGAGGCTCACATTGGCGTAGTGACTTCCTTGAAACCAAGGCCGAGTGGGAGAAGCGAATCATTCAACAATTAGATTTCGATGGTCATTGGAGTTCAGAGAAGATTGAGATTTCGCAATGAGTGATGCGCTAAGAAAGTTGATTGAATTAGCTATCGCCGAAGATCTTGACGGTGGAGAAGATATTACTTCCAACTCGACAATCCCTCTTGAACAGGTAAGCACCGCTGATTTTGTTACGCGAAGCTCAGGTGTAATTGCGGGAATTCATGTTGCAATTGCCGTGTTGAATTACTTAGAAATCACCGATGTCACCGCACATGTCCGAGATGGCGATCTCGTCGCAGCAGGAACCACAATTCTCACCGCACGAGGAAATACCAGAAAACTTCTTTTAGCTGAGCGCACCACC